>JBBRMY010000197.1:0-4070 GCA_038230595.1 Ignavibacteria bacterium | reverse complement strand
TTAAAGAGGTATTGCATTATTAATTTCCGATAAGGAAATTCCAGAGTACATAGTCAAGTATAAGTATCATTGCTGCGCAGATAACGAATGACTTAATAGTCGCAAGTCCAACACCCTCTGCGCCACCATTTGTCTGAAAGCCATTGTATGTACCTATACCTGAAATAAAGAAGCCGAAGAATAATGATTTAATAACAGCGGTCAGAAAATCCCTGAATTCAAATGTAGTTCTGAATCCGTTGAGAAAAGCGGAATGTGATACTCCCAGAAAAAATACAGCTACTGAATATGAACCAAAAATAGCAATAGTACTGGCATAAATAACAAGTATCGGAAGCATAAACGTTGTTGCTATCACTCGTGGCATTCCAAGATACCTCAAGGGGTTGATCGCCATAGCCTCAAGTGCATCTATCTGCTCTGTAACCTTCATAGTGCCAAGTTCTGCTGTCATTGAAGCACCAATTCTGCCTGCTAGAACAAGAGCTGCCAGAACAGGTCCTAATTCAATTATTATAGCTTTTGATGTTGCGGATCCAAGGTAAGATAATGGAATAAGTCCTTTAATCTGATAAGCTGCCTGCCAGCAAGCTACTGCACCGGTAAACAATCCGATTATAGACATTAGTCCCAGTGAATTCACGCCAACGTGTATCATTTGCTCAGTAACAAGCTTTCGGTCTGCAAAGACCCGTGGGAAAAATCTTATAATTCCTTTCATCATGATCGAAAATCTTCCGATCTCAGAAAACGAATTCAATATTCTGTTATATACGTACATCAGTTAGTAATATTTTGAATTTTTATTTGAAGCAATTTATTCTGTGCTTTTTTCATTACCGTCATTGAAATATCTTTGTAATCTATCCTTTCATATATCTCAGGTATATGTCCCGTTACTGTCTGTAAAAATCCGCTTAATGTCTGATAGTCATCGCTGTCAACCGGAATGTCAGTTTTAAATCTTTTATTAAATTCTTTTATTTCTATCTGAGGATTTACCAGATAGACTCCTTTTTTACCTCTCTGAACAGAATTCGTCTCGATGTCATATTCATCCTCTATCTCTCCAACTATTTCTTCAATGATATCTTCCAGAGTAACAAGTCCTTCAACTCCTCCATGTTCGTTAACTACAACTGCAAGATGGATATGCTTTCTTTGAAAATCTTTTAAGACTTCTCCAATGTGCTTTGTTTCAGGAATGAAATGAACTGAACGAAGAATATCCTGAAGCACTATAACTTCTCTGTGCTCTGCAGCGGATATCAGGTCTTTTGAATAAATAACTCCGATTATATTATCTGTACTGTCCTTATAAACTGGTATTCTAGAAAACCCTTCTTCTATAACTTTTTGAATTATATAATCTCTGTCCTGATTAATATTCAGAGCGAACATATTATTACGCGGTACCATTATCTCACGTGCTAGCTTGTCATTGAAATCAAATATTTTTTCGATCAGCTGATGTTCCGTTGAATCAATTACCCCGCTTTTCTTACCCTCTGCAATAATATATCTTATCTCATCTTCCGAGTGCTGCATTTCCTCTTTCGGAATATTTTTTATCCCGATAAGCCTGAGGAAAAGTTCTGAAAATTTATTCAGTAAAAAAATGAAAGGCTTAAAAACATTAAAGAAAATCTTTAACGGAAGAGAAAGGAATAATGATATCTTAAGTGGAAATCTTATTGCTAATGTTTTCGGAGCGATCTCGCCTATTGAAACAGTCAGAAAAGTTATAAGAAGAATTCCGATAATAAGAGCAGCAGTATGTGAAAAAGTTGCTGCGCCGCCTAAAGACAAAAATATCGGCTCGAATATCTGAATAAATATATCCTCACCAATAAATCCAAGCAGCAGGTTTACTATAGTTATCCCAAGCTGTGAAGCAGAAATATACTTGTTAAGATCATCAACCAGTGATTTAGTAAGCTTAGCGGCAGAATTGCCTTTTGCTATCAGCGTATCAAGCTCACTGGAGCGTAGCCTTACAAGTGAATATTCTATTACAACAAATAAAGCATTTATTATAACAAAAACGAATATGAAAAAGAATTTGGTAAATATCCGTTCAGCTTCTAACATATAAAATTTGACTTCTCAGATCCAAAATGGATCCCAATAAAACTAATTCTAACACTCAATATCAAAATGGCAGATCTTCTCCACCTGAAACAGGATCAGATGAATAATCCTCATCTGCTATTTTATCTTTGGATGCGGAAGACTGTCCTCCGCTGCCTTTTGTATCAAGCATTATCATATCTGATAATGATATTTTTGTAGAATATCTTTTTTCACCTTCTTTTTCATATGTACTTGTCTGGATCTTTCCTTCTGCATATATCTTGCTTCCCTTCTTTAAATATTGCGAGCATATCTCAGCAAGTTTTCTCCAGGCTACTATATTATGCCATTCGGTTTTTTCAACAGTTGTATTGTTTTCACCCTTATATGATTCAGAAGTAGCGAGAGAAAATGTACAGAAAGCAACTCCCGTATTTGTATACTTCATTTCAGGGTCTTTCCCTAATCTTCCGATAAGCGTAACTTTGTTAAGGTCTTTTGCCATATGCTTATTTTAATTTAATTGTTTAATCTTCCTTTGGAGAAAGTCTCCACAATGTTAGTTTGTTTTTATATAAGATAATGAACTTGTTATTATTTAAACTATGAAATCCCGTTATTAAATTCTTATTTATTTCAGCAGGTAAAGATATTCTTGAAATATATGCATTTTTCTCGTTATCAAAGCAATAAATGCCATCTCCTGTTAATATATAAAGATTTTTTTCAAAAACTGAAATCGAAATAATTGTATCTATTTTAAGCTCAGAAAAATATGTCCCAAAGCTGTCAAACCTCTTTACTGAGTTACTTCCCTTGTCCAGAATAAAAATATTATTACTATTATCTTTTATGATCTTGGAAGGTTTTGAAAGCTGCCCATTCCCTGACTGATAATCGCCAAATGAGTTAACAGGGTTAAGACCGTCTTTATAAACTACAACTCTGTTATTGTCACCATCCACCACATAAATATCATTTGAATTTACTATAACTGAAGCAAGAGGTGTCTTGAACTGAAATTCATTTTTAAATGTCTTCAGGTCTGTAGCAAGATAAGAAATGAAATTCAGATTTCTATCAAATCTTTGTACCCGTCTGTTTTTGCCATCACTTACAAAAATATCAAGACTTGTTGTCGCATCAATTGATGTTGGAGTATCCAGCTCTCCCTCGCGCCATCCTTGCTTACCGTTTTTTTTAACTATCAGCAGGTTGGAATTCATTTTATATATTTCATTCGAACCTCTGTCGAGTATATAAATATTTCCGAGATTGTCAGAGCTTACTGAATTTGCATTGACGAAATTACCGGTTTCAGCTTCAAGAGCAAGTGTGCTGTCTGAAACCGGAGCAAATGAAAATATGAATGCAAAAAAAAGATTTATCATCAGAATTTAACTTTGAACCCTATACCTTTCGAATTAAAATACTTACCATAATATTGCCCTTTATAATCCATTCCATCGTAGTAGGTATAAAATAACGATATACCTGTTTTATTTAAACCACCTATATTTACTCCGGTTTCAACATTATTATTGCCGGTCGTTTCTCCCGTTACACTTTCTATTCTAAGTTCATTTGAAAAATACAAACTGAATATTTTTGAAAGAATGTATCTCGCATCCATTCCATACGTGAGTGTCACTTTACCAAACTCATCAGGGATTGCATGGAATAAATATTTTAATCCTAATGCATTTCTGATTACAATATTATGACAGTTATATGTCAGCATTTCATCAAACTGAACAAATTCCCTGCTGTAAACAACAGCTGCAGGAAACGGTACATCGTATTTATGCCCGTCTTCAAAATGTGAAGAGATATGAGCAATTCTTAATCTCGACGACAAGCCAAAATTAGCATTTATATTCTTTTTATGGCTTAGATAAATTCCGAAGTAATAATCTATCGCATCAACAGGAAACTTAAAATTATCTTCGCTTTTCAGATATGAAAAAGTAAAAAATTCTGCTCCTCCTGACAAGATA
>JBBRMY010000196.1:0-4127 GCA_038230595.1 Ignavibacteria bacterium | reverse complement strand
GACATATCAATATAAAATTGTAAGAAATCTTGCCAAGGAACTGGAGAATGTTGTTGAAAGCGGAAAGAATGAAGAATTCGCCACGAATGTCAGAAAGCTAAGAGAAGACCTTAATAAGATCAGCTTTCTAACAGGTGACGGACTTAAAAGAACACTCGATGTAAAAAAACTTCTCAATGTTACTGATAAAAAACAGCAGGTTCAGAATAAAAGTACCGAGACTTCAGATATTTCTCCAAACGGAAATGCTCCTGTAAATCTTGATAAGCTTCGGGAATATAAAACTGCAATGGAAGAAGGACTTATAAGCAAGGAAGAATTTGAACAGGTAAAAAAGAATTTTTTAAAATAAAGGATAAGATAATAGTTGCCAACATACGAATACAGATGCTCAAATTGCGGAACCGAACTGGAAATAATCCAATCAATAAAAGCAGATGCTTTAACTCATTGCGATAATTGCGGCAAAGAAACATTGAAAAGAATTATCAGCGGAGGTAATGCGCTTATTTTTAAAGGGAGTGGTTTTTATCTGACTGATTATAAAAATAAATCTGTGGATCCCGCAAGTACTAAAAAAGAAAGTACATCAGAAACTAAAGAAAAGAGTTCGAAAGAGACAAATACAAAAACCGGAGAGCCTTCATCTGCTCCAAAAAAGACTGAAACAAAAACAGAAACTAAATCCGAAAGTAAATCTGATAGCTCAAAAACAACTTCTACATCTTCTTCAACTTCAAAAAAATCTTCAGAGAAATAATTTTATTGCCGATTATTTTTAGTACATTCTAAGTGAGACGCCAGCATGGCGTCTCTACAAATATTACAATGGCATTAATTTAAACACTTTTTTCTAATCCTTTTTCCACTCTTTCCGAATGATATCTTTCCAGAGTAAAGTTCTCGCCAAGATATAATTTTTTTACCATTTCATCAGTTACCAGAGATTCAGTATCACCCGACCTAAATATTTTTCCGTCAATTAAAATATATGCTCTGTCAACAATTGATAAAGTTTCGTGAACGTTGTGATCTGTTATCAGAACACCGATATTCTTTTTTTTCAGCTTTACTATCATCTTCATTATCTCTTCCGAGGCAATCGGATCAACTCCGGCAAACGGCTCATCAAGTAAAATGAATTTGGGCTGAACAGCAAGCGCTCTTGCTATCTCTGTTCTTCTTCTTTCGCCGCCTGACAATTGATAACCAAGAGAATCCTGAATATGAGTAATATTAAAATCCTTCAGTAAAGCATCACATTTTTCTTCACGTTCAATTTTGTCGTATGGCATGAACTGAAGCACAGCCATAAGATTATTTCTCACAGTCATTTTCCGGAAAATGGAGGCTTCCTGCGGGAGATAACCAATTCCAAGCTTAGCTCTTTTATACATTGGCAAGCTTGTGATCTCATTCTTATCAAGATCAATTCTCCCTTCATTCGGCTGCACCATTCCGCAGATCATGTAAAAAGTTGTAGTCTTTCCTGCGCCGTTAGGTCCCAGAAGTCCAACTATTTCTCCCTGTTTAATATTAATAGTAACATTATTAACAACAGTTCTTTTCTTATATATCTTGGTAAGGTTTGAACCTTTAAGCTCTTCCATTATTTGTTATTCATTATTGCGATTATTTCTTTTACTGCTCTTTCCAGACCTGTAAATATTGCTCTGGACATTATTGCATGACCTATACTTACTTCTTCCATTTCCTTTATTTGTAAAAAAGGCTTAATATTATTGTAATTCAATCCATGACCGGCAGTGGGGATCATGCCAAGTTTGTATGCATGTTCCGCTGCTTTTTTTATCTTTTCAAATTCTTCCTCAATATCATCTTTAAAAATTAAGTTTGCATACTTACCTGTATGCAACTCAATTATATCCGCGCCAAGTTCATCGGCTTTTTCAACTGTTTCAATTTCCGGCTCGATAAAAAGACTTACTTCAATATCTTTTACATGAAGTCTGTCAATTACTTCTGATAACCTTTCTGAATTTTTAAATATATCCAGTCCCCCTTCGGTGGTCAGCTCTTCTCTTTTTTCAGGGACAAGAGTTACAAGCTCCGGAAGTATCTCAAGAGCAATTTTAACCATTTCATCCGTTGCAGCCATTTCAAGATCCAGCTTTGTCTGAACTATCTCTCTCAATAACCTTACGTCACGGTCGTTAATGTGCCTTCTATCCTCTCTCAGGTGGCATACAATGCCCTCAGCGCCTGCGAGCTCGCATATACCGGCTCCAATAACAGGATCAGGCTCAATTCCCCCTCTTGCTTCCCGAAGAGTTGCAATATGATCAATATTAACACTAAGCTTCATTTATAATTATTTATTCTTTAAAAAAGTGATCTAAGGACATAATACAGATCTAAAGGCGAGATGCCATAATTTCCGCTTTTACCTCTTAAGATAGAAATGCTGTCAATTGAGAACATTGTTAAACCATGAAGAAGCCAGCAATAAACAAATGAGCGTGCACGATATGCCTGAATGCCAAGAATCAAACCGCCTAATATTGAAGAAAATAATTCAAGCTCAGGCTTCCCTTTATGTAAAATAAAGAAAGGTATCATCTGCATAAATATGGCATATACTCCAAACTTTTCTTTAAGCCCGAAAAGCATATAGCCTCTCCAGAAAAATTCCCATCCTAACATATAATAAAAAACGCAAAGCTCATATAAAATAAATATACCTATACTTTCTTTTACCCCGCTGCCGCCCTGAGGATATGTTTCAGCAAATTGCTTTGATGCAGAAACAAACCAGATAACAACTATCATAAAAAAAAGGAACAGCGAGAGTGTAAGCAAGCCGAACTTTTTATCGCCTGATGCGATCCCGTAATCCTTAAGCTTTCCTTTCAGGAAAAGCTTTATTGAAAGAACCGGTAAAATGAACATCAAGGAGCCATCGCAAAGCATCCAGTATATACGTGAATACATTTTATCTCTGCCGAAATGCTCGTAATAAAAATTTGGAGATGCAAATGATACTGAAATGAATGTAATAACTGCAACAGAAAGGAAAATATAAGTTACTTTAAAGTCGAGGGCTTTTATTCTTTTGTACAGATCTGCAATTTCAATTTTTAAGTAGCTTAACAATAGTTGCTCACTTCTTTTTTAAAATATATTGAAATTTGTCCGGTTCCATTTTTATTATATTAGCTTCAATTGGAAGCTTGATCTCCGGAACTACATATCCTACACTGTCTTCTTCTATGGATGAGAAATTGATGAATACGTTTATATCCTGAGCTGATAGCTTTGATATCTCGTCAACTCCTCCGCGAAGAGATAATGTGATCTTCGGAGGAAGCAGCACTACCTCTTTATCTGATGGTATATTAGGAAGATTGATATTTATTCCTTCAAAGGTCTTCTCTCCTGAAAGCTGTACATTGAAAGTATATTTAACAGTCCTTGGATCAATTTTTATGAGACTGGTAAGCGTATCTTTAATATTAATTACTCCGGTAACAATTCCGTTAACATCTTCAAAATATTTATATTCTGTCGGGATAAAACGTATCTTATTAATAAGCGAAGCAGCACCTCTTATTTTTACAGAGTCGGGCTGAAATTTTGGCTCGCCGATTATCTGATAATTTTCCTTTGCCTTTATTACAATATTATTTTTTATCTTTACAGTTCTTTCACCGTATTTATCAAGGCTGATATCGATAGTATCCGGAGAGGTTCTTAAAACAGTTATTGAAGGCGGAAGATTTGTTCTTTCTGATAAGGACTGGTTGGTAATGATCCTTGAATCATTTTTTAATCTGGATAAATTAAGCTTATACAGCTTATTCTTAGACATCATAAGGCTAAGAAGATCCCACCCTTTTCCCTGAAGAGTCATTTCTATAGCGTCAGGGAGCTTTTCTGAAACAGCAGTATTTTTTCCTGATTCAACTTCCATGGGAAAATCTACAGTAATGCTGTAAGAATCATTCAGTGTCAGATAAATCCACAGAACGATAGCAAAAAAGAGGGCAAAAATATACGTTCTGAAATTAAACTTATTCAATTTTTAGGCTTAATCGTTCCACTTGGATTATATGAAATTTTATAAAAACTTCTCCATTCGGGGAAGCTAACTTCTTTTTTTAATGTGG
>JBBRMY010000195.1:0-4137 GCA_038230595.1 Ignavibacteria bacterium | reverse complement strand
TGTTTTTATTATCAGGATCTAATTTATCTATATAAGAGTTTATAAAATTTTCTGTCCATTCGATCTTGTCAAGCTGCAAACCAACAATTACAATGTTCTTGAAAAGCATATCATCAAAAAAACCATTCTCAAATTTTTTATATAGCCCTTTGCTTATTATCAGGTCATGCATCTCAAACCGTTCATTAAGGAACTTTTCATTTCCCCGGTAATATTCATTTACCGCTTTATTTGCAAGCAGTCCGACAGAGTTAAACTTTACTCCAAAGTCATAACTGTCAATATCCTTTAAGACAATTTGCTTTAATTTATAATAATTACCTTCATTATCATTCATTGCAAGTAGAAGCTCATGATAATAAAGATTCAGTAAAGTAACCTTTTTATGAAAACCTGTTTTTTCCAGAAAGTTGATTGTCTCATCCAGAAAAGGAAACTTCAGTTCTATATTTACAACGTTGGTCTGGTTGTAAAAAAATCTGTATTCCGGAATAGATGCTAATAAATAAAAATTGAGAAGAGAATCAAGGATCTTCATTTCTTCCTCTTCATGGAAATCCTTGATATTGAGAAACGCTCTTTTTCTGGAATTATAAGATATCTTCAATGTTTGCAGCCGGTATAAGCAATAAAAATGATACTGGTCAATTTTTGTGTCTTTAGAAAGAAAATCAGAAAGTTGCTTCATTTTTTTTTCAAATAATTTATCTGATCCTCTTTTAAGGAATGCATCCAGCAGAAGTATTTCCTTTTCAAAATCATTAGTTGCCAGATATGCTAAGTAATCTTCTGCAAGCTTGCTTAAATTAAATATTACTGACCTCATGTATCCGTCATTATATTCACTATTTCCTGTGAGTTCTTCGTAAACTTTTTCTTTTTCAAGATAATCGCTCTCAAGTTCAGGAAAATATTTTTTAATATGTTCGTAAAGATGAATTACAGCCTCGTTCTTATTAAAAAACGGAGACCTTACAAAATCTCCGAACTCTTTAAATTCTTTTTGAGAGAACAGCCTTATTATTTCTATGAGATTACTTTTTTTCAACGGATATTATTTTTAAAGCTGTATTGTTAAAAACATTCGGCAAAATATTTCCGAAGACTTAAATTAAAAAAATTTAAAATCAATTAGGAGTCAATAACCTTTGTTTTCAGCATTAATTGCAGTTTTCCCTGTGCACACCAAATGAAAATCTAAAACAAAATGGAAAAAGTGTCTTTGGATACCGGTAAGGATAGTCATATTTTTATTCAGATTCAAATAACCCTAATATAAAAGTTTAAAATGCGAATTAAAATATTACTTATAATTATCATTGTTTTCTTGCTATTGAAAACTGATTTAAAAGCGCTTACAAATCCTGTCATTTTTGTTACTCAGGTGCCCATGGCAGGTGGACATAATGCTATTGGCGACCCCTTCGCTAATCATCTTGGTAATATCCAGGATGTAAGAAGAGGCGGTGATCTTTACATTTTATACCCTGACGGAACTTTAAAGAATATAACCTCCATCTGTGGATACGGTTCAACAGGGGCAAATGGATTTCAGGATCAAAATTCAATAGCAGTAAGAGAGCCTAGTGTTTCTTTTGACGGCTCTAAAGCTTTATTCAGTATGGTGATTGGAGCTCCAACCTCACTCCATCAAAATACAAATTACTTCTGGCAGATATATGAAGTTACAAATTTAGGACAAGTGCAAACTCCAGTAATAAGAAAAATAAGTAATCAGCCGCTTACTTATAATAATGTAACACCATTTTACGGTACTGACGGAAGAATTTTATTTACAAGCGATATTCCAAGAAACAAAGCTTCATATCTTTATCCGCAGTTTGATGAGTATCATGCTCAGCCAACGACAACTGGTATCTGGAGTCTGAATGAAGGCACAGGTGATCTTTTCATACTTGATCATTCTCCTTCAGGTGATTTTGCTCCATTCATTGACAGTTACGGCAGAATAATTTTTTCAAGATGGGATCATCTTAGAAGAGATGGAAATGTGGATGATGAATTCTCGCAGCCGAACACTAAAAAAATATATCCTTTTAATTACGCTGATGAGACACAAAATGCAACAAAGAGCTTTATTGATTATACTGCAGGTAATCCCGGAATTGAATCTTTTCCGGAGCCGCAGTCAAGCAGAACGGATATTCTTCAGGCTAATCTAACAGGTCAGGAAACTAATCTTTTCCTTCCATGGAATATAAATGAGAACGGAACAAGCATGGAAACTATAAATCATATAGGTAGGCATGAGCTTTCGGCTTTCTTCAATAAAAATTTTACCGACGATCCTAACCTGATAAGCATTAATCGCTTTGGTACAGGTAACTATGTAAACAACGTTCTTCAGCTAAGAGAAGATCCTGCAAATCCGGGAACATATTATGCTATAGATGCACCAACTTCACAAAACTCTCATGGAGCTGGGTATATTTTTAAAATGTCAAACGCCGGTCTGGGAGCTGGAGGAACTCCTCTGAACGCTGACAACACTGTGCTGACATACTTCACAAGAACGAGCTTAACATTTGGACGATATAAAAATGTCCTTCCTCTTGCAAATGGATCACTCATAGCTGCGCATTCTGATACAACTTCTTTTGACACAGAGATAGGAACTGTTTCAGCTACTCATGATACTGTCTATTATAAATGCAAATATTCTTTCAGGCTGAAAACATTAATAGCTGAAACATCACCATATTACAGGGCAAATGCACTGATTACAGGATCCATTCCTACTAAAAATATTAAATTCTTTAATCCGGACACATTGGCTGTAATGAATGCAGTAAGATTGTGGGAGCTTGATCCGTGCGAAGTTGTATCTAGAAATACACCTACAACAAATCCAATAAATCCATCTGCATTGCCTTCACAGGAAACCACTGCAATTACAAATGCTGGTTTAACTGTTACGCAGGTAAAGAATTATTTAATACAGAACAACTTATCATTAATTGTAAGCAGAGATGTAACAACTCGCGACGGTCACGATAAGCAGCAGCCATTCAATTTAAGAGTTGTAGATACAAATGGCTTTCACCCGGTAAACTATGCACAGTCAATAGGTGCAAGCGGTAAAGTGTATGATATATCTCATCTGCAGATCTTTCAGGCAGACCAAGTCAGAGGTAACATGGGACCGAACAATGATATAAATAATCCTTTACCGGGAAGAAGACCAATTCCTCAGCCGCTCCATGATCCTGCGGTTCACAATCCTGTACTTGGTTCTAATGAGCCTGCCGGAAGTGTTAGAATTTTTTCAGATGGATCGCTTGCATCATTTGTTCCGTCACGAAGAGCAGTAAGTTGGCAGATGACAGATACAACTAAAAAAGCAATAGTTCGTGAAAGATTCTGGCTTACTTTCCAGCCAGGAGAAATAGTAACATGTAACTCTTGCCATGGAATAAATACAGGAGATCAGCTTAACAGGCCAAGACCTACAAATGTTCCTCTCGCTCTGACAAGTCTACTTAATGTAATTAGGCCTTCAGTAGTATTTGCAAATGAAGTTAGTCTTAAGGTTAAATTCTCAATACAGGGTTTATGGAATGGAACAACCTTAACAAGCGATACAGTAAAAATTTATCTTAGAAGCTCAACAGCTCCGTATGCTCCGCTTGATTCAATTACAAAACTTGTCAATTCTCAGGGAAATGATTCAGTTTCATTTTTAAATGCACCGGCAGGTTCATACTATGTCTCTATAAAGCACAGAAACTCGCTTGAGACATGGAGCCCTCTTTCACAGTCGCTTCCTATAGGAAGCTATTCACTTATAGATCTGACTACAGGACAGAATGCTGCATACGGAAACAATCTGATCTTTTCAAACGGAGTTTGGTGTATGTATTCAGGAGATATAAACGGTGATGGAATAATTAATGGAAATGATTTTACAGTATTCAATTCTGAATATAGCCAGAGCGGATATCTTAGTTCAGATCTGAACAATGACGGAGTTGTGAATGGAAATGACTTCACATCTTTCAGTACCGGCTTCGGTCATCAGAGCCTTCATCCGTAAGAGACAATCAGAAGAGTAAGTTAATAGAGTTAGGGATAAAATGGTAAAAGTTAAACCCGGGATAATTTGATATTATCGGGCTC
>JBBRMY010000194.1:0-4146 GCA_038230595.1 Ignavibacteria bacterium | reverse complement strand
TGCGCCGTCAGGTCTCTGGCCGGTAGTTAACGGAGGAACAGATGCTGTAATATTCTGCTTTATATTTCTCTGGCTATCTTCTGCGGGAGCAGGACCATGGAGCCTTGATGCTTTAAGATCATCTGCAAGAATGAATGACGCAGAAGAATAAGAGCAGGTTGAGATTATAAGAAGTGGAGAGCTTCAGACCAAAAATAAATTTGAAAATAAATTACCAATGAATTATAAAATGAAGAAAATAATTAATACAGTATTGATGTTATGTATGGTTTTATTTGTACAGACTATCAGAGCACAGGATACCTATAAAGATATAGTATCAAAGTCTAAAAAGTCTGAAGGACTATTTACTTCCTATGTAGATAAAAATGATAATTATCTGGAATTTGAAAAAAGATCTGATAAAAAAACCTATCTTCTGCTTGCCACAAACCTTACATCAATGGAAGATAACGGCTTCTTTTCCGGCTTTCAGCTTTCTCAGATGGTTGTAAAATTTCAGAGAAGGGGAGAAGGTATTGATATAGTTCAGATCGCTGACAAACTATTACCTGATACAAATAAATTTTCTAATTATGGAAATGAGATAACTTCAAGATTCGGACCGTTAAAAATTGAAGGCTATAATAAAGACAGTTCAAAATTCATTGCAAAGATCAATACTTACTTTACCAGCGACATTCCGAATATGCAAGCCTTGTTCCAGCAATTATTAGGCGCTTATTTTCAGATCAACAATGATCTCACATATATTGAGCAAATAAAATCTTTCCCCAGGAATACTGAGATCACTGTGAATTATACTTTATCTTCACAGGCACAGCCAAACTCTGCAGTTCCTGATTCCCGATCAATAAATTTCAGGGTACGATACTCATTGATCGAGCTTAATGAGAATAAAGCTTACGTTCCAAGGATCTTTGATGAAAAGGTAGGATATTTTACATCCCGCATTAAAGACTATTCAAAGCCCGGAAGAAAAGATGAATTTTATACATATATAAACCGATGGGATCTTAAGAAAAAATTTCCATATCAGGATCTTTCAGAGCCTGTAAAGCCTGTAGTATACTGGCTTGACAGAGCAACACCGCTTGAATACAGAGATGCTATTAAAAGAGGAATACTTCTTTGGAATAAAGCTTATGAAAAGATCGGTTTTAAAGATGCAGTACAGTGTAATGTAATGCCTGATTCCGTAACTTGGGACCCTGATGATATAAGATATAATGTAATAAGATGGGAGTCGTCTTCAGGTTCAGGCCTTGCTGGGATCGGTCCTTCTGTTTCAAATCCTTTTACAGGTGAGATACTTAATGCAACTGTAATTGTTAACTCTGAAATAGTCAGATTTTTCAATACTGAAAGAGTGCTTTTTGGAATACTGAATTCAAAAACGGAGCTTGAGAATTCCGGTTATGAGCCGAACAAGGTCATGAGCATTCTAAAGAAGTATAATAAAAATATATCACAGGTTTGTGAATATTCAGAAGGTCTGAAGTCGCAGGCATTCATCGGATGCTTAAAATATGTTATTGATAATAATGTTACAGATGGGGCTGAGCTGCCTATCGAATATGTTAATGATTATATCACAGAGCTTGTCGTTCACGAAGTTGGACATACCTTAGGACTTCGCCATAATTTTAAAGGATCAAGCGCTTATACAATGGAACAGATAAATGATCCATCCTTTACAAAAGAAAATGCTATCGGAAGTTCAGTCATGGATTATAATCCGCCTAATTTAAATTTACCAGGGAAACCTCAGGGTCAGTATTGGTCTTCAACTCTTGGAAATTATGATTACTTCGTTATTGAATATGGATATAAGGAATTTCCTGATACAAAAACTCCTGAATCTGAAATGCCTTTCCTTATGGCAATAGCGTCAAAGTCTTCAGATCCTTATAATGTATTTGGTACTGATGAAGATGTTTATGATCTCTTCGGACCAACCAGCATAGATCCACTGACTCAAATATTTGACCTAAGTAATTCACCGTTAGAATATGCAACATACAAAATAGCGATAAGTAATGAGCTCTTTACAAAGATACCGTCTTACTTCCCAAGATATAATAAATCTTATAAAGACCTCACTAATGCCTTCCAGGCAGTGCTTGGCGATTACCTTTATTCAAGTATAATTGCATCAAAGTATATTGGAGGTGCATATGTAACAAGAATGAAAAAAGGTGATGAGATGGATAATAAATATCCTATCAATCCTGTTTCAAAAGCTGATCAGATGGCATCGCTGGATTTTATAAATACTTATCTTTTTAATTCAGATAACTATCTGACTTTTTCACCTGATTTCTTAAGATCACTTCAGCCGCCTACCGGAGATGTTGCTGCACTTATGAGCAGAGGAGGAAGAATGGATTTCCCTTTAAATGAAGTTATTAACTCATATCAGAAAGCAATCCTTTACAGACTATATAATCCGATCCTTATGAAAAGAATGCTTGGAATGGAAAAATTAAGCTCTGATGTTCTTACACTGAATGAACTGGATGGATATCTATATGAAGGTATATGGAAAGAATTAAAAACAGGTTCTTCCATTTCTCAAATAAGAAGAGCATTACAAAGAGACCATCTTAGCATTTTAATTGATATGCTAACTTCACCATCAGCAGCTACTCCTGAAGATGCAAGATCACTTTCTTTTAAATATTTAACTGAATTGCAAAAAGACTTGAAGAATTACAAAGGTACAAATGATTTTGACAGCTTCCACGCAAAGGAATGCAGCGCTAGAATTGAAAAAGCTTTCAATTCTGTAATAATAAATATGAGATAATAATAAATCAATATGCCAAATACGATTTTAACCGAATTAAAGAAAAGTGTCTATTATATAACATTAAACCGTCCTGACGTTTATAATGCATTTAATGATGAAATGACTTATGAACTGCAGGATGCATTTAAAGAAGCTGCATCTAATGACGGTATCAGATGTGTTGTAGTCACTGGTGCAGGTAAAGCATTTTGCTCAGGACAAGACCTTAAAGACTTCAAAGAAAAGAAATCAACATTTAAAGAAGCATTAGATAAACGTTATAATCCTCTTATCAGACAAATTTCCGATCTGCCAAAGCCGGTAATATGCGCTCTGAACGGTGTTGCTGCAGGAGCAGGTCTTTCACTTGCATTAGCTTGTGACTATCGGATCGCATCTGAAAATGCAACCTTAACAGAAGTGTTTATTAATGTTGGATTGGTTCCGGATAGCGGCTCTTCCTTCTATTTGCCAAGATTAATTGGTTATGCGAAGGCTTTCGAGTTGTGTATTACAGGCGAT
The DNA here is from genome assembly GCA_038230595.1 of Ignavibacteria bacterium. GTDB lineage: Bacteria > Bacteroidota > Ignavibacteria > Tepidaquicellales > Tepidaquicellaceae > JBBRMY01. Next base: position 833 of record JBBRMY010000194.1, on the reverse strand, counting down.
AAGTTAACTGCTATGCAAGCAAAGGATTTAAACCTTGTAAATAAAGTAGTAAATAGCTCTAACTTGAAGAAAATCACAGAAAAAATTGCAAATAATTTTGCATCAAAACCAACTGCTGCAATTGGATTAATTAAGAACCTTATGAAGAGGTCTTTCAATAGTACGCTCGATGATATATTAGATCTAGAAACTGAATACCAGCAATTATCAGGCAATACTGCGGATTTTAAAGAAGGGGTAGCATCCTTTCTTGAAAAAAGGAAGCCTGAATTCAAAGGTAAGTAAGTATTCCTCAGTTTAAGTTACAAATTATGATTTAACAGGAACAATTAAAGGCTTTTTAAGTTTAATACTTAGAAAAAGACATTATGAAAAAAATAATAGCTTTAATTAAAAATAACAATTTTACATATCCTGCCATCCTTTCCGTAAGTACTTTTTTGATGGTTGTATTTTTATATAGCTGCGGAGCGAATTTATACTCTGTTTCAGATGATGTGAATATTGGAAAAGAACTTAATAAAGAGATACAGAACAGCCCAAAAGATTATCCTTTATACCAGGGCAGCCAGGAAGTAAAAAGTTATGTGTCGGATATTGGTAAATATATTGTAAATACATCTCCAACCGTAAAGTACAAAGGTATTTTCCCATATAATTTTCAGATAATTAATGATGATAGTACAATAAATGCTTTTTCTATTCCGGGCGGCTTTATATACATATATACCGGCCTTATCAAATTTCTTGATAATGAAGCATCACTGGCAGGTGTAATAGCTCACGAGATCGGACATGCCGAATTAAGGCATATGACTCAAAGACTAACTTCT
>JBBRMY010000193.1:0-4203 GCA_038230595.1 Ignavibacteria bacterium | reverse complement strand
TTTGAGATCTGCTTGTATTGGTTAATAGCATTTCTATACTGGGTTTTAAGTGTATTCATCTGGCATTTGTACTGAGACTTCAATTTAGAATATTCAGCAGAATTAGAGTTTACTTTATCCAGGCTAGCTTCATACTGATTGCCTAAGTTATCAAGCATCATATCATAATTGTCATTGATCTCATCCAGCTTTTTATCAAGGCTGTATCCGTAACTATATGAATATTCAGGTGTGCATGTCTTGGTATTCTGAGAATTAACAGAAGGCGGCATTGTCGGTACATTCATATAATTTTCATATGAAGATACAGGATCATTTCCTGCATGAACATATGGTGAAAGATCCATTACATAGCTAAGTGGAACGGATTTTTCTTTTACAGGAGCTCCGATTACAGCCATACTGAACTGCATAACATTCTTATCTTTTTCAGGTGCAGCTTTTACCCTGAGAAAAGGAGGGCGAATGTAATTTGTATATTCATCAGAAAATCTTGTGCGCTTATTAAATGATTTTGTCATTTCATAAGGCATGTTTAATGATGAGAAATTTTTCGTAAAGTCTTTTGTGTCTAAGTCAGTTATCAGGAAATAAGAAATACCCGTAAGTAGTGCTAATAATAAAGAGGGTCCGAGTGTGGATATCTTTTTCATAAACGAGTGATTTATGTTGGTATAATATTAGCGGGGGCTTGTTAGAAATTATATAGTTAATTGATTAAAAAAAAGGAAAAAGTTACGGTTTTTGTAAATGAATGTTACAATCATAAACCCGTTCTTCTCCCCATGTTTTTCGAAGTTCCTATGGCACATAAAAGCTGCTAAATCTTTGTCAGATCTAAAATTTTAGCTTTTCCCGTAAAGTGCATTTTTTAATCGATTAAATTTCTTCTTTAAATAATGTAATTTTAAAATTACAGAAAAAACATGCTCCTGTAGTGTAACGGATAGCACAAATGTCTTCGGAACATTTAGTCAGGGTTCAAATCCTTGCGGGAGCACTCGTTTTACTGATCTTTTTCAGAATTATATTTAATTATTCTGGAGGGATTACCTATCACAACTGCATTATCGGGTACATCCTTAAAAACAACCGAGCCTGCTGCAATTGTACACCATTTTCCTATATTAACACCGGGCAAAATCACTGATCCGGCACCTATAAGACTTCCTTCTCCAATTTTAACATTTCCACAAAGAACAGCCCCTGGAGCAATATGAACAAAATTTTCAATAGTGCAATCATGGTCGACCTGTGAAGCAGTATTTAAAATTACATGGTCACCAACTTCAGTTCTTGCCTGAACTATTGAATTATTAAGTATCATATTTCCAACACCTGTGTTTGAGAAGCGTGAGACCTGAGAGGATGGATGAACTGCATTGCCGAACTTATGTTTTGTTGATATGGCAACTTTTTTTCTCAAAAAATTGTCACCTATTGCAATTATTGCCAAAGAATCTTTTTCAACTGAAGCATCATATTTACCAAAGATGGGTATTTCAAAAATATTTCCTGAAGCATTGGGATCAAATATTCCTGCAACTTCTATCTTCATTTCAATCAGACATTCAAGAACAACAGCAGCATGACCGCCTGCTCCCTGTAAAATATATTTATTCATAGAATTTTAAATGTGCTTTGGATTTACAAGTTGAAACCAATTTCCATCAAGGTCAGTAAATGTCGGACAGCAGTTACCATCATCTCCATTAAAAACCAATCCTCTTTCTTTATATATCTTTATTGTTTCATTCAGATCGTCCGTAAAAATAACAAATGCCATGTTTGTACTTTGATAAGTCGGAGATGAATGGTTTTTAAAGCCGGGTCTTAGAAGAATTTCCCTGTCACCAAGCTTAAGCCAGATGTATTTATCTGACTGCACTTCGATGAGCTCAAAGCCTAGTATATTAATATAAAAATCTTTCGACTTAAGCGGATCTTTAACGAATACTTCTACGTGGCCAAACTGTAATTTCATTTATAGTGCAAAGTAAAAGTTTAAGCAAGGTTTTTCAATGCACTATGTTCAGGTTTTAAAACTTATTTCTATTTTCTTTTTAACCTTCATAGAAAAAATTAAACGATAATTAACCTTATTACCTTATTCATTTGAATCTAATATGAATAAGGTAATAGTAAAGCGACCTGGCAGGATAAAGAGACTGTCAGGTCTGATATCCAACTAGTCACGTCGTTAGAGCGTCGTGACCTACAAAAGATTCATTGCATCTACATCAATAGTCCCTGTTACATTAGAAGTCATTTTTTCTTTCATGTATTTTTTTACTGTATTAAGAATAGCATTCAACTTTTTCCCTGTTCTGTCTTTTGATTTTATGCTCTTTATCAATAGATGATATCTGTACTGATCTTTTAGTTTTGAAAAAAGCGGTGGATTGGGTGGAAGGACTTCTAATGTTTTTTCTTTATCAAGATGCATTACAAGATTAAAAATTTCTTTTACTTTTGATTCTGCCAAATGCTGCTGCTTTGACCTGATCTCGAGAACGCATAGCCGGCTAAATGGCGGATAATTTGCTGCTTCTCTGCTGCGTATCTCTCTTTCATAAAATCCTAAGTAATCGTGAGCAACAACATTTTCAAAGACATAATATTCAGGATGATTAGTTTGTATAATTACTTCACCGGGCTTTTCACTTCTTCCGCTTCTGCCTGATACCTGTGTTAAGATCTGAAAAGTTCTTTCTGTTGCGCGAAAGTCAGGATTAAGCAATCCTATATCAGCGTTTACAACTCCGACTAATGTTACATCAGGGAAATCGAGACCTTTCGAAATGAGCTGAGTCCCCACAAGAATATCAATTTCCTTATTATAAAAATCATTTAGAATTTTCTGATAAGAATTTTTTGATGTCAGAGTATCTGAATCCATCCTTACGATCTTCGCCCCGGAAAATATTTTAACCAGCTCTTCCTCAACTTTTTCTGTTCCTGCTCCCATGGGAATTATCCTCGGCGAACCGCAGGTAGAGCATCTAATAATTTTATTTTTTGTGAATCCACAGAAATGGCATTTTAAAAATTCGCCGAATTTATGATATGTCATTGAAATGTTGCATCGCTCACACATTTCTACAGTATGGCAGTTGAGGCATTCTATATATGCATGGTATCCTCTTCTGTTCTGAAGAATAATTATGCTTTCTTTTTTATCAAGACGCTCAGAGATTTCTATGATAAGCTCCATAGATAAAAATTTCACTCTCGATTTCTCAAGTATATCTACAAAATCATCCTTGATATATTTATTGCCTGAGTTAATGAATTCTGATTCCTGTTCTTTTTTTCTTTTTGTAAGATCAATAACTTTTATAAGCGGAAGCTTAATTGTTGACGCTCTGTTCTTAAGAACAAGCAGCTCGCTTTTCCCTTGAGCAGCATTGTAATAACTTTCAATCGAAGGGGTGGCCGAGCCTAAGATCACAACTGCGTTATTTATTTTTGCTCTTACAATTGCAGCATCCTTGCCGTTATATTTTGGAAGGCTTTCCTGCTTGTAGGATGAATCATGCTCTTCGTCCACAACTATTATTCCAATATTTTTTAAAGGGGCGAATATTGCGGATCGTGCACCAACAATAATTTTATATGATGAGTTCTTTATTTTATCGAATGTATCAAGCTTTTCACCATCAGAAAGCTTACTATGAATAACTCCGACTTTATCGCCGAATCTTACTTTAAAGCGATGTATAAGCTGAGGTGTCAGTGATATTTCAGGAACGAGTACTATCGCAGTTTTCCCGTTTGCTAAAACTTTTTCTATTGCAGTAATATATATCTCGGTCTTTCCGCTTCCCGTTACACCATGTATTAAAAACGGATGAAATTCATTTTTATCTATAGCATCATTAATTTTAGAAAGGCAAACATTCTGTTCATCTGTAAGAGTTATGGTTTTTGCATCTTCCTTATAAATCTGTTCAGGCTCTCTGATTTTTCTTACCTCATAAATTTCTATTAAGCCTTATTTTTGTAAAGAAGTTAAAGAAGCAGAAGTAATTCCTGATATTTTCTGAAGCTCTGTCAGCTCAAGATCAGAATGCAAGACAAGATTATTTATGAATAATGTCTGGCTGACACCTTTTATTTTATTTTCTGTAATTACTTTAGAAACTTCTAACGGAGAGAACAATGCCTTTGCAAATTTAACAAGCTTGGCTTTAGTAGTTTTAG
>JBBRMY010000192.1:0-4237 GCA_038230595.1 Ignavibacteria bacterium | reverse complement strand
TATGAAGTTCATTTTTTTACTGCTGCGAGTCCAAACGGGGGAGTGTCATTTTTTACAACTGATTCGTTTGTGAAGATCCCTGATCTGAGAGGTGTAGGGAAATCATTTGCTCCGAACACAAGATATTACTGGACAGTAACAAAGTATTTTGTATTTAACACAATTGATGAGTTCACTAACTTCACCACCAGCACTCTGAAAAATAATTATGCTAAGGTTTATACCAAAAGCGGAAAAACCTTTCAAACTGCTGCAACACTTTATTAAAATAAATTTTCCGGTAAGGACATAAAAAAAAGGTTAAGCAAATGCTTAACCTTTTTTTTAATAATTTATTTTAAAGAGTTCTTACTTTTTTCTTCTTCTGTAACCATACATAAAGGTCATACCTACAAGAAATACTGCAGGTAATTCCATTCCGAATAATCCGCATTTCTTTTCACCTGATTTTACAGATGCTGTCATTTCAATATCATTTGTAAGATCCGCAACAGTTTTATTCCATGATACAGTTTTACCATCTTTATTTCCGTTAGTTGCTGTAACTTCACCCGGAAATTCAAAAGTATAACCAAGCTTATATTCATTCATTCCCATTTGTCCCGCATTAGCAGTATCTTTCATAAGTGTATATTTGAAATCCATTCCATCTTTTCCCTTTGTCCATGATTGCTTTGTCTTTGAGAATCCTTTAGCTTCTGAAAGCTTATTAATATCCTTAAAGGTTACCATCAGATTTACATGCTTTGTGGAGTCATCGAGCTTTTCTTCTACTTTTACATCGCTTGGAGTACAGTTGGCAGAAGTAAAATCTGATTTAACTTTATCCTCAGAGAATGAGAATCCTCCGATTTCATCACCCATTGACAGATTACTCATTTTAGTCCAAAAGTGCAGCTTCATTGATCCTGAGCCATCATCTTTAAGAGTTGTTTTTTGCTCTACATTAACGCATCCGGATATATATATGAATATTGCGAACATGCATAAATAAGAAAAAGAAAGTAATAGCTTTTTTAATTTCATTTTGTTTTTTTAATTAATGAAGGATTAGTGAATTTAAAAAAAATAAGTCATTATTGAAACTGTAAAACAATATTCTTCGGTTGTTGGTGTTTTCACCAACAACCCCCCATTCTCCGCCTCCTTGGCGGTTGTTGGTTTTTACCAACAACCCTCCATCACTCCGCCGCCGTCTCTCCGTTGTTGGTGTTTTTACAAACAACCATCTTAACTAAAAACGATTATTTTATCACCATCATCTTCTTTGTTACATCAAACTTCTGTGAAATTCCTTCTGCAGTAATTCTGTAAAAATAAACTCCGCTTGAAAGTGATGAAGCATTAAAATTCACAGAATAAAATCCGGCAGCCCTTGATTCATTTAATAAACTTGATACTTCTCTTCCTGTAAGATCAAATATTTTTATCGTCACTTTAGCATCAACCGGAAGCTCAAACTCTATCTTTGTCACAGGATTAAATGGATTAGGATAATTTTGCCTTAGAATAAAAACATTGGGAATTCCCGACGAGATAGTTTGAATGTTTGTAATGACCGGATTGTATATCACAGGTCCTAAAGCAGGATTGTCCGCTATATCAAAAATTCTTGCAGCAATTGTATCAGGATTTGTGCTGCCCCAGCTATTTCCCTGAGCATAAATCGTATCAACCGAATTATTGTAAAGATCGATGAACGGAGTCGAAGCATTATTATTTTTAAAGAAAACATTTTTTCCGTTATCCGATGTATCAGCATTTGTTAAATTCCCGATATTTGGCTTTGAACGGTTTTGAATCGTAATTCCCCATAAATTCCATCGTATCAGATTACCAGTTACTCTGGAATTCTGCTGACTTGTTGCAGAACCACCTGAAAATGCTATTCCACTTCCACCCAGTAAAGGATCGTTCTGAGTATTATTGCTGTCTATCTGATTGTAACTAACTAGTACATTTATGTTATTTCCCCCGGAGAAAGTAAGACCATATCTGTTATTCTTAATTACGTTATTAGATATAACTGCAAATACATTTCCGATCGGTAAAAAACCAATTCCACCTGAATTTGTTGAGGCTCTCAGTATCTGATTGTTCAATATTCTCAATGTATCTGTTCCGCTTGGACCAAGATTGATCTGAGGTACATTCAGATTAAGCAGATCATTTCCCTGGAAAAAATTATTTATGATCTTTGCCCAAGCATTTACATTAGCTCCTGATTGAATTGCTGCGCGGTAGTTATTCAGGAATCTGCAGTTTGATATTGTACAGCCTGTTCTTGCGAGAACGATAGCGGCATTTGTAAAAGATGAGGTTGCAAAGCCCATGCTTCTGAAAATACAGCTGTCAACAAGAGGACTGCAGTCGGATATTCTTAACGCTACTCCATACTCAATTGTTAGTTTTTTTATTATAGTCGCATTGCTTGAGTCTATTCTTACTCCCGACCATTTATTAGCTGTGTCCAGCGCAGTGAATAATACACCTGTTGAAGGATTTATTAAAAGAACTCCGGAGGAGACTAATGATTTGTTCAGGGCAAATTTCACAGTAATATTAGTATTAATAAACAATGTATCTCCTGCTCTGACTTTTACTGTATCATTCAGGGTATAAAATCCTCCTCCGAAAGTTACGATGCCTCCGGAATTTGTTACAAGATCATCCATATTCCAATGAACTCCTGTGCCCGGTGTATAATATCCTGCAAATGATTCAGTTTTTGTAATTCCAATTAAAATTAAAGCTAATAATACTAATTTTACTAATTTTATCATTCCTGGCTGATTTTTAATTATAATTTCGGAAATTTAAAATACTTATTTCCCGAGGGAATTTCTATGTACAGGTAAGAACATAGAACGCTAAAAAAGAACCGTCGTCCCCGAATACTTTTATCGGGGATCCCATCAAAAAAATTCCGTCTTCCCCGAATGCTTTTGTCGGGGATCCCATCAATCAAAGACAGAATTCGTAATAAAATAACTGTATGTCTATTTCATAGGCTTTAAAACCATTCCTTCTTTAAAACTATTCATCAAAGAAATTAATTCGCCGTTAAACCCACTTTCATCCTTCTTCACTTTCCTGCTTATCAGCTCAATTAAATTATACCTGATGATCTCATCTCCTCCAAGTTCTGTCTGCTGAATTAATTTTACAAAATATAATACTTTCTCTGCAGGCAGATCAGTTAAAGAAAAAATAAGCTGCTGAAGTGCAAGCTTACTTGATGCAATATCATTAACAGCTTTCTGATCTAGGTTATATTTCTCATCTGCAAGATATCTTCTGAGATTAATACCTGATGTAAATCTTGCTCCGTAAAAATTATTTTTCAATAAAATTTTCAATGCTTCAAATCCAGTAGGGGAGTAATAGTTGTTTAATGCGAATGCAATATCTTTATTGTATCCGGCTCCCGGATTATTTTCCTGTGCAAGCTCAAGCAGTCTTGATGCTGTCTTGTTTAAAAATGCATCATCACTCTTATCATACTTTATTTTCCCTAAAGCATTCACTGCTGAAGTTCTTATTCGTAAATTCTCACTGTATGTTAATTTAAATAATTGCTCTTTGCCTGAAGCATTCCCGGTCTCACCGAATAGATAACACATGAATGCTATCTGCTCTGCATTTAAATTCATTGAGTTACCGCTCAGGTAATTATTTAGCATCAACTTGAATTGATCCGAGATAGAAGTCCCGATCTTAAAAGCTAAATTACGCAATACAAGCGAGGCACGGTGATCCTCTGTTTCTAAATACTTACTAATGTATTTTGCAGTATTCAGACTGTCTTCAACTAATTTATTGAAGCCATATTCTTGCTGCTTGGAAAATCTGGGCTCAATAGTTTTTGCCATAGTGAAGAGTTCATTAAGCGAATAATCTCTTTCAGGCTGAAATGTTATCTTGAAATTACTTACTTCATTCTGCTGAGGGTTATCAGAAAAAACATTATCAAGATGAACTCCGTAATAAGAATTATCTTCATATAAACTGTCTAATCCTCTTACTGAATAAAAATCTTCTCCTGAATTATCAACAAATATTCCAATGCTTCCGTATTCTCTTCTTGGATTACCATATCCTGTAGAGTTCCCTGGTTCTTTATTCAGATAGCCGTCTCTTCCCGAGCCATCTAACAAAACTCCGATACCATTTGCATTTCCCGCTCCTTGTGAAAGTGAATAAGCAGAGTAATTATCATTTCCGGAAACATCATATA
>JBBRMY010000191.1:0-4331 GCA_038230595.1 Ignavibacteria bacterium | reverse complement strand
ATCTTATATCTGGCAAATTTAGTGGATGCATATGTTGATGCCCATCTTTATGATTTCGATGTGAGTGATAAATCCAGGTTAAGCCTTACAAAACTTCCAGGCAAGTTAACTTTGAGTGTGGATTTTTAAATATCCATGTGAACATAAATGTGAAACTTCAATACAGTATGAGTTCATAAAAAAAGACCTGACAAATTAAATATTGTCAGGTCTTTTTTTACTTGCAGCCCAAAGGGGCAACATATACCAGCATAGGGCGAAGCCCTATGTAAATTCCAAAAACATATCAAGCCCTGAAAGGGCGAAATAATCTTTTTTGATAAAATTTATCCATGGGGGAAATCTTTAACACTCTCAAATAATTCTTTATTTCTCACCCTTACAGCAATCTTTTCCACTGCATTTTTTATGCTTCTTCTTTGAATGCTTTTTTGGTTTTTCGTTTACACCGCCGCCTTTTCCATTACTTTCATTTAGTATTTTAACACCTTCTGCATCAATAGTCATCCATTTCTGAACACCGCTAATGTCTTTGCCTTTTATTTTAGCGCGGTCGGATTCATCTGCATAGTGTCTTGCATCTTCTTCGGAAACTTCAACTATATCAAATTTTCCGGTTAAGATCACATTTTTATCAAAGCAATCTTTCGGAAGAAAGAATTCATGATTTGTAAGAATTCTTATTTCATTTTTTCCATCAGTCAGAACCATCCAGCATCCGGCTTTCTGACAAACATCTGCGACTGTACCTTTTAAGGTTACTTGCTTTCCTTTGTATTTCTCAGGATTAGCAGCAACTTTACTGATAGCAATAACTTTTTTCTTTTTTATAACATTTTTTCCATAAAGTATTCCATCCTTCTGCTTTATCCCGTCAGTCTTTCCTTCTTTCTTATGAACTTCATTTTCAGGGCTGATCTTGCTTTTATCATCCTGTGCTTTTACGATACCAATTGACAATAAAAAAAACGATAAGAGTACGAGCTTAAATAAATTTGTTCTCATTTTATTTTGGTTTATTTAGTTAAAATTATTAATAATTTCCTTCGCAAATTCTGATGTCTTAAGCTCTGTTGAGCCTTCCAGTAATCTTGCAAAATCAAAAGTTACTTTTTTAGAAAGTATAGTTTTCTGAATCCCTTTTTCAATTAACTCAGCAGCTTCATTCCAGCCCATATAGTGCAGCATCATTACTCCTGAAAGCAGCAGCGAGCATGGATTTGCCATATCAAGATCTGCAAAAGTCGGGGCAGTTCCATGTGTTGCTTCAAATATTGCATGACCTGTTATAAAATTTATATTTGATCCCGGTGCTATACCTATACCGCCAACTTGGGCAGCAAGAGCATCAGAAATATAATCACCGTTCAGATTTTCAGTCGCTATCAGATCGTAATCCCATGGCGCCATAAGCAGTTGCTGAAGGGCATTATCTGCTATAGAATCCTTTACAAGGATCTTTCCTGTTTTCATTTCGTATCTTCGTTCTTCATCTGCTGCATCTTTACCTTTTTTCTTCAGAGTGGCTTCATACTGCCTCCAGGTATAAACATTATCCGGATACAGGCTTTCAGCAATATCGTAAGCCCAGTCACGGAAAGCGCCGGAAGTGAACTTCATTATATTTCCCTTGTGAACTAAAGTGATGGACTTCCTCTTATTAATTAATGCATAATTAATAGCCGCGATCATCAGCCTTTCAGTTCCCAGCTTTGAAATAACTTTTACCCCGATACCTATATCGAGTGTCTTCGTTTCTTTTCTTCCGGAAAGCTTTAGAAATTCATTTTCTTTATATAATGTACCGAATCTTATTTTATCGAACTGTTCAGGAAATCTGTTCATTAAGAAATCCAGTACTTCCTGATTTTCAGTTGTTCCCGCCTTAAATTCTATTCCTGTATAAATATCTTCTGTATTCTCTCTGAAAATAACCATATCAACTTTTTCCGGATGCTTCATTGGAGTTTCAATACCCTGATAATATTTCACAGGTCTCAGGCATACATAAAGATCCAGAACCTGACGTAATGTGACATTGATAGATCTTATGCCGCCTCCGACAGGAGTAGTTAGCGGTCCTTTAATGCTTATAAGATTTTCACGCAATGTCTTAACGGTTTCATCCGGTAAATAACTCCCGGTCAGCTTAAAAGCTTTCTCGCCTGCAAATGTTTCCAGCCAGCTTATTTTCTTTTTACCCTTATATGCTTTTTCTACGGCAGCATCAAAAACTATCCTGCTTGCCTTCCATATATCTCTTCCGATACCATCACCTTCAATAAAAGGGATTACCGGTTCATCAGGAACGATCAGCCCTTTTTCATTAATACTAATGTTATTTATCATATCGTATAATTTAGCTATTATCGTTTTATAATTAAATGCATACAAGTATACTTTTTACATGAATCGTAGAAACCTGATCGCCATCTCTGCTATTTCACTATTCAGTATTATAATTCACTGTTTATTCATTAGTTCCGATTTTGAATTTCATAGGGACGAGCTTTTTTATATCGTCCTCGGTTACCATCCTGCCCTTGGCTATTATGACCTTCCACCGTTAATTGCATATTTAAGCTTTATTCTGAACATCACGGGCTTGAACTCCCTTTTTATGATACGCATAATTTGTGCTTTGATCCTGGCTGTATCAGCTTTTTGCTGTTATAAAATTACATTCAGATTGTCAGCAAATATTTATTTAGGCTATCTCGCAGCTTTAATTTTAATGCTCACCCCTGTAGGTTTGAGAATAGGAATTCTTTATCAGTATACTTCTCTTGATTTCATGTTCTGGAATATTATCATCTACCTGTTTATTATGTGGTATGAAACGCCAAGCCTGTCAAGTGACATGAAATATATGAGTGTTCTTGGAATTATTTCCGGTCTGGCACTGATGAATAAATACATGGTCTTGTTACTTCTCATAGGTTTGTTTCTGGGATTGCTGATAAGTCCAAAACGAAAAATGATCTTTAGAAGGGAAGTTCTGTTTGCATCATTGATAGCATTTTTAATAGTTATTCCGAATTTATTCTGGCAGGTATATTATGGATTTCCATACCTTCTGAATGCAAAGCAGATCTATGAAAACCAGCTTGTAAATAATACTGCAGGTCAATTTATAAAAGATCAGCTTTTGAATTACGGTCTTGCCGGAATTTTCTGGATTATATTTATTGTCCTGACACTGAGCTTAAAAAGATTCCGGAGATATAATTTTCTGGTGATCGCCTTTGTTTTTGTTATTTCTGTATTGCTCTTACTCAAAGGTAAAAGCTATTATTCAATGGGATTATATCCTGTTATGATCTCCATGGGAATAGTCATGCTTTATAAAATTCTTAAAAATAATATTTTAAGAATATCAGTTTTTTCTGTTCTATTCCTGCTTATTGCATGGTTGAGCAGCGCTCTTTTTACAGCCTTCATTCCGGATACTGCTTCAAATGAAATGCCTGTTTTTTTCAAAAGGATCGCTGAAGAAAGAGGGATTGAAACCAGGAGATGGGAAGACGGAAAAATACATCTCCTGCCTCAGGATTATGCAGACATGCTTGGCTGGAAGGAAATGGGTGATCTCACTCAGAGAAGTTATTCACAGCTTACAGAAGAAGAAAGAAGAACAACTGTTATATTTGCCGGTAACTACGGGATAGCTTCTGCTATCGAATATTATGGAAGAAGAATTGAAGAGGAGAACTGGATTGTTGATAAGAACCGGATTGCCGGAGAACAAAGAATTGTTAAAATCGATTGTCCAATAGTCAGCAGCGGCTCTTCCTTTATGCAGTGGTCGCCTGAAACTTTCCCTATGAAAACAGCAATAGTCGTTGATGATAATAACGAGCAGACAGATTCAACCCTGCACGCAGTATTTAATAAAGTTGAAGTAGTAGGAAAGTTTGATCAGCCTCAGGCAAGAGAGAACGGACTTTTTGTTTACAAATGCTCAGAGCCCAAAGGCAGCGGTGAAGAATTTTATTCCAATTGGCGAAAAAGATCCTACGACAAGCTCTTCCGAAAAATATTTTAATTATAATAAAATCCCCATCCTTAGAAAGGCTGTTGCAGCGCAACGGAAGCTTTACCACTTCTGAAGGGGGCAGGGGGAGGTTGATAATAAAACCTGCTTTTCTTTGCGCCTTTGCGGCCTTTGCGTGAAACCGCTTTATAAAATTGCTTTTTCCTTCTCTTCCATATTATACACATTCCTTTCCGAGTTCATGCATTCAACACTGCATGAGCGCTTAAACTTTTTATCGCAATCTTCACAGCAAAGGATCTGAACATGACACTCATGCCGTGCGCAGTTAACATAT
>JBBRMY010000190.1:0-4338 GCA_038230595.1 Ignavibacteria bacterium | reverse complement strand
TCCTTTTGCAGGAGCGAAATATCTCGAGACAAAATCGTATTTATTATTATCAGAGCGGGCAGTTATTATGCATCCGTAATAATCCTGCTGAGACTTTATAATTTCAAAATCCGGCTTTGTATTCATTAAAGCAGATTCATTTTCAAGCTCAACTAAAAGATTATACTTTGTCCTTCCGGTGAAAATAGTTTTCTGATCACCTAATGCTTTTTTTATCAGATCTGCAGCTTCAGTTTTTTCATAAGGCATTGCAGGAAGATCGATCTTTATTTTTCCATTCCGGTTTTCAGCAGTGAGAATACCGCTTCTGGTTTTAAAAGATAGTGTGCTGGTTTTTTCTTCGATGCCGATCTCCCATATAATATGGGCTGTGGAGAGAGTTGCATGTCCGCAAAGATCAACTTCACAATCAGGAGTGAACCATCGTAAATTATAATAATCATTGTCCGGATCCTTGTAGAAGAAAGCAGTTTCAGCAATATTCATTTCAGCTGCAATGCTTTGCATTTCCTTTTCACTTAGATCTTTATCTGCAAAGCAAACGCCTGCAGGATTTCCTTTGAATTTTTCAGCCGCAAAAGCATCGACTGTATAAATTTTTCTTTTCAATTTTTTAATTGTTTTATTTGTCTGTGCGGGGGATGAGATTTTATATTATTACTCTATTTAAATATAATTTTTTATAGATCTAATTAAAGGTAACTTTCATTTGCTTAAATAATATTTTGTAAATTATTTTATGAATTTCTCTGTTAAACCTTTCAATGAATATTAAGTATTGAAAAAATATAACGAGGCGACTGATACAATTATAGATTGGTTCCATTCGAAAGAATGGGCTCCGTTTGAATTTCAGAAAAGTGTCTGGAAGGCATATCTCAGCGGGAAAAGCGGGCTTATACATTCAGCTACGGGTTCGGGTAAAACGTATGCTGCATGGCTGGGAGCAGTTATTGAAGGGGTACATGAACAGGCGGTTCAGAATGCAAAGCCGGTGAAGCCAATAAAAAATATCAGGAAAATAAAAAAAGCAAACACTCTGAAAGTGCTATGGATAACTCCGATGAGAGCACTTGCAAATGATATACTTAATAATCTTTGTCTGCCTGTTACTGATCTTGGATTGAACTGGAAAGTAGAATCAAGAACCGGAGATACTTCAATTGCGAAAAGAGCTCAGCAGAAAAAAAATATTCCCGATGCTTTAATTACAACTCCGGAAAGTCTGACATTAATGATAGCGCAAAAAGATTCGCCGGAATATTTTAAAGGGCTGAAATGCATTATTGTTGATGAGTGGCATGAGCTGATAGCGTCTAAGAGAGGCGTGATGACGGAGCTTGCTCTAGCGCGAATGAGAATACTGAATCCGCAGGCAAAAGTATGGGGAGTTTCGGCGACTATAGGAAATTTAGATATTGCATTGAAAGCATTAAGCGGAGCACACTATGATAAAAAGAAAAATATTATAGTTGAAGGTGTTAAGGATAAAAAAATAATTATCGACAGTATTATTCCGGATAAGATCGATACTTTTCCATGGGCGGGGCATCTTGGGATCAAGCTGCTGCCAAGAGTTATAGAAGAAGTTGAAAAAAGTAAGACGACAATTGTATTTACGAACACGCGCTCACAGACCGAGACATGGTTCAAGGAAATTCTCGAGAAGAGACCTGACTGGGCGGGAGTGCTTGCGCTTCATCACAGCTCGCTCGATAAAGATACACGTACATTTGTAGAGAATGATATACGAAAAGGAAATTTGAAATGTATTGTATCAACTTCTTCACTCGACCTTGGAGTTGATTTTTCACCTGTAGAAAGAGTGATACAGATCGGAAGTCCGAAGGGTGTAGCAAGACTAATGCAGAGAGCAGGCAGAAGCGCGCACAATCCGGATGGTACTTCAAGAGTTACATGTGTTCCGACAAATGCATTCGAATTAATAGAAGTATCTGCAGCAAGGGAAGCTGTTCGTGAAAAGAAAATTGAAGCAAGATATCCGATAGAAAAGCCGCTTGACCTGCTGACACAGCATCTTGTAACAATTGCAGTTGGGACGGGATTTCGATTAGAAGAAATGTTTGAAGAAGTTAAGACAACATATTCTTACCGCAATCTTGAGGAGAAAGAATTCTTATGGGCACTGGATTTTGTGATAAGAGGTGGCTCTACGCTGAATGCGTATCCTGAATTCAAAAAAGTAATACTGCAGGGAGATCTTTATGTAGTTGAGAACCGGAGAATTGCACAACGGCACCGAATGTCAATCGGTACAATTGTAAGCGATGCTGCGATGGTAGTTAAATATGTGACGGGCGGATACATTGGTTCGGTTGAAGAAAACTTCATTGCGAAATTAAAACCGGGAGATAAGTTTATTTTTGGAGGAAGACCGCTTGAGTTTGTTAAAGTAAAAGACATGACTGCATTTGTAAAAAGATCAGTGTCCTATAAAGGACTCATACCCACATGGGACGGGGGCAAAATGCCTTTATCATCAGAGCTTTGCGAAGCTGTAAGAAAAAAAGTTACTGAAGCAAAAAACGGAATATACAGTTCATCGGAGATGAAGGCATTAGAACCCATCTTTGAGTTTCAGGAAAAACTCTCATCACTACCTGCATACAATGAATTACTTATAGAGCATTTTCAGGCGAGGGACGGGCACCATGTTTTCTTTTATCCGTTTGAAGGCAGACTTGTACATGAAGGACTGCTTGCGCTTTTTGCATACAGGATATCAAAGATAAAACCGCTTAGCTTTTCATTATCATCGACTGACTATGGATTGGAGTTAAGTTCTTCAGATGAGATACCTTTCATGGAAGCAATTAAGAATGGTTTGTTTAGTCCTGAAAATCTTTATGAAGATATTATACAAAGCTTAAATGTTTTCGAGCTGGCAAAAAGGCAGTTCAGGGAAATTGCGAGAGTTTCGGGGCTGATATTTCAGGGATATCCGGGAAGCAAGAAGACCGTGAGAAATATTCAGGCGTCGAGCTCATTGTTCTATGATGTGTTTATAAAATACGATCCGGAAAATCTTTTATTATACCAGGCGAATAAGGAAGTAATGGAGCGACAGCTGGAACAGAGCAGGCTTTTTAAAACTATTGAAAGAATTCATAAGAGTAAGCTGATCATAAATGAAATTGAGAGACCTTCGCCATTCTGTTTTCCTATACTTGCAGAAAATTTCCGTGCAAAGCTGACTACGGAAAAATTTGAAGACAGAGTTGCGAGAATGCAGGTGGAGTATGGGACGGAGGAGTAGGTATAGAACTGTTTTGAGTTAAGCTGGAATTACTTTTGAGCCGGATACAAGGAAAATATTGTCTCCTTTAACCGGTTTTATTTTATATGTTCCGGTGAAGCTTCCAAATGCAGGAAGGATAGCATAGTGCTTTGAAAAATAAAAACACGGGACTGCTAAAGACGGGACGTTATTTCCGGATAGGCTTACTGCGGGATGAACATGTCCACACAAAGTATATCCTGATGAGAAAACCTGTGGATCATGTGAAAGTATAAATGGGGCTATTTCGTAAGGCCCGTCAAAGCAATTAATTTTTAATTCCTGGCAAGGGTCACCTGCATGCTGGTCATGGTTTCCTCTTATAAGATTCATTTCGATCTTACTGAATTTTTCTCTCCAATTAATAAGTCTTTCCATCATAATATCATTCTTGCCTTTTTTAGAATGAAACAGATCTCCCAAAAAAAAGATCACTTCCGGTCTTACTGTTTCGATTATCGAAGTCAGAATATTAATATCATTATCAAGTGAACCTGATGGGACCGGTATACCGTGTGCTCTGAAAGAATCCGACTTTCCAAAATGAGTATCAGATATAAATAAAATTTTTTTTCTTTCCCAGTACACTGCTTTTTCCGGAAGAAGGGTCAGCGTTTCATTTGCAATATCAAATGTTACGTTCAATTCCCCCACCTTGTTCATGTCGTTATAATTTTATTTTTATTTAAGAATGAATTTTTATGATTTAATAATAATCCGGTTACTATTATAATTATAAGGGAAAATACCCAACCAGCTAAAGCTATCATACTTATTTTTTTAGTTCTTTCTTCTGTTTCACGGAGAGATCTTCCGGCGACTACATATCCGCCGTTATTAATTGCTGAAACAACGATAGCCTGTCTGATACCGGTCCTTGGCATCCATGTAACACTATACTCTCCCAATTCCTTTGCTTTGTCAAAAACACCGGGAGGAATTGCAGGCAGAGAATTATCGAGATATCCGTTTCCGGATATTGGCTGCTTATCTGCACTATAAATGAGAAGATAAGGCGATGGGCTTTTACCTATAACAAC
>JBBRMY010000189.1:0-4378 GCA_038230595.1 Ignavibacteria bacterium | reverse complement strand
AGTAGGTTCCATCAGGTCTATATGCAAACATTTGAACATCAATACCGATCTGGCTTTTGTTCTTATTCTGCATTTTATCTACAGGGATCTTGACCTCCGTTTCAATATAACCGGGTTGGCCGTCTTTTGCTTCCTTGACTATTGTTGATCTATTATACCATACCCAATCCCATTCCTGAGATTGATTTCTTACATTATAAACAAGTGCATCACGCTGATTGTTTAAAAAGCTAAAGGCGAAGAAATAGCCATTAGTTCTTTTATTTTCCAAATCCAGCATAATGAAAAATTCACTTTCTTCATTTGAACTTCTATCGCGTCTTAATGATTTTGAGATAACTTTTGATCGTGGCCACCACTTAAATGCTAAATAAAGCGCATCATGAGATTGCTTTATATATACAATAGTGCTGTCATAATTCTTTTCATCTGATTTGGGGTTAATCATATGAAAATCAGTAAATACTTTAGCTCCCGTCCACTCTCCATCATTTATCTTGCCATCAACAGTTGGTGAAGTTTCAATGCTTTGAGATTGAGCGAATAAGGATGAAGAAAATAGAGATATCAGAAAGGTAAATTGAAAAATAAATGCGGCAAATGATCTAAACATTCTTTTTTGACCGGTAGAAAAAGATTTCATATCCCAAAATTTGAATTTTGAAAATAAGGGGATACATGGTTTACTGTTTTTTTCAATTAAAGTTACAAAAAAAGTTAAATTAATTTTCAATAAGATTTTAAATGTGTTTTATTTTCAAAAATAAAGCTCTATCATGCTTCAACTAAAAGCTGCAGTTGTCTGAATCTATAAAAAAAGCAGGAAGTTTAAAATTTAAGCTAGTCGATCTTTCTTATTCCGTTAAAGATACCTTTTTTAAGGATGTTGTTAAAGGCATGAGCTGCTTGAAAAAATTTTTAGAACCAAAATATTTTTATGATCTTAACGGCTCTCAGCTTTTCGATAAAATCTGTAAAACAAAGGAATATTATCCGACAAGGACTGAAGAAAAGATATTAAAAGATTCGATCAATGAAATAATTTCGATATCTGAAGGTATAACACACTTAATTGAACTTGGAAGCGGATCATCTCTAAAAACTAAGATCATTTTAAAAAACTTTATTAAGAAATACGGCAGTATCTACTATTATCCAATTGATGTATCTGAAATATTAATTACAACTTCTCACCGGTTATTAAAGGAATTTCCTGAACTGAAGCTTACGACTATCATTTCTGAATATCAGGAAGCATTAAAATACGTCAAAAAAAATATTTCATCTACGAAGTTATATGTATTCTTAGGGTCCAGTATTGGTAATTATGAGAGAGCAGGTATTATCTCCCTTCTGAAATCCTTAAGCAAGGCAATGAATAAAAATGATATACTTCTTGTCGGAATGGATATGGTAAAAGACATAAAAGTTCTGCAAGCTGCTTATAATGATAAAAAAGGGTTCACAAGAAAGTTTAACTTGAATATTCTTCAGCATATTAATGACGAACTCGATGCAAATTTTGATATTAAAAAGTTTGAACACAGGGCAAAATTCAATTCAAAAGAGAGCCGGATAGAAATGCATCTTGTTTCTAAAGAAGAACAGGCAGTTAAGATCGATGGCTGTAAACAGCTTTTTCATTTCGCTAAAGGAGAGTCAATACATACGGAGAATTCTTTTAAGTTTACCGAGAAGCTAATTAAAGAATTTTCAAAAGAAGCCGGATTGAAGGAAGTGAAAAAGTGGTCCGATGATAAGAAGTATTTTTCGGTGAGGATGTTTGTGAAGGGGTGAATGGTATGTAAAAGCGACATGCCGGGGAAAAGAACCCGACAGGTCAGGAACTAAAACATAAACAGCTGAGGTTTGGTGTGGTTTTATTAAGGCTCTGGGTCCCCGCTAAAAACATGCGGGGAAATAATATTGTAGAGGTATATTCCTTTATGTTGGCCGTTGGTGACGTTCCGATAATTCGGAACTAAAACACCAACGGCGGAGAGGGTGAGTTTGTTAAGTGTTTAGTTTTATTAAGGCGCTGGGTCCCCGCTAAAAACATGCGCGGAAGACATTTTGATGGTCATGTCTGCAGGTTGGCCGTTGGTGACGTTCCGATAAACCGGAACTAAAACACCAACGGCGGAGGTTTGAATATTTTTTATTTTTTACGGTAAATTTAAAGATCTTTTGCGCAGCGGAAGCCGGAGATGAGCCATCTTTCGTGAGTCTTAAAGAAATTACGGTAGGTGTTTCTTGTTGATAAATTCGGAGTGCCGAATGACCCACCTCTTAATACTTTCTGATTACAGAACCATTTATCATTATATTCATCGAAACCGCTTTTGAATCCCGGGTAAGGCATGAACTCTGAACATGTCCACTCCCAAGTATCCCCTATCATTCCATATAATCCATAAGAGCTTTTACCATCTTCAAAGTTTGCAGGGATAGTTGTGCCCCAGTAACCTGCACCCAGCAGATTTGCTTTATTCTTGTCCGGGGGGTTATTTCCCCATGGGAATAAGGTGCTTTCTTTATTTTCTTCATTATATCCGGCGGCTTTTTCCCATTCAGCTTCTGATGGCAGTCGCTTGCCCACCCAATTAGCATAGGCTGAAGCTTCAAAGTAAGAGATATTCGTTACAGGTTCATTGCCGCGATCTTCAATATTATAAATTCCTCTGAAATCATGCTTATACCATTTTCCATTTGAACCATCGTTGTTTTCCTGAAACCAGTATTGCGGAGCTTCCCAGTCGTTAGAATTTCTCGTATCCCAGCCTTCTGATAACCAATATTTAAAATTTTTATAACCATCGGCATTAATAAATTCCATGTAATCCTTATTAGAAATCGGATATTTATCGATCAGATAATCATTCAGATAAACTTTATGCTTTGGTCTTTCTATATCATAGCTGAAAATATTTTTGTGTTTTTCAGTATCAAATCCCATTTCAAATAATCCACCGGGGATCTTAACCATTTCATTCTTTAAAACTGAGAAATTATCATACTTTTGCTTTGGCTGAAATATTTCAGGAGAATAATTATCCTGAAGTAAATGCTGGAGATCATAGACAATTAATTCCTGATGCTGCCATTCATGATTGTACCCAAGCTCGAAATTTCTGTAAACATCTTCTGTAATCGCAGATTTTTCATCTTTAAAAAAATCCAGAACCTGAACATTTATCCAACTGCAATATTCAAGTGTATCTTTTACTGTTGGTCTTGATATAGTTCCGCGCTTTGACTTATTGAATAGCTTTCCGTAAGTCAGATAATAACTGTTAAAGTAGAAAGCAAAATCTTCTTTGAATGGCTTAAAATTTTTATAATACAATTTCAGCAGCTGCTCATAAAACCAGCTAGTATGACCAATATGCCATCTCGGAGGGCTCATGAATGAATCTGTCTGCACAACGTAGTCTTCTATTTCTAACGGAGCCAGCAGGTCAAATGTCTGCTTCCTGACATCTATGAATGTATTGTTTAAGTAATTTCGTCTTTCATCTGCAGTCCGGATCTTATTGTCTTCGTTTAATATCTTTTCCATTTACATTTTTAACTTCATTGGAAAATCAATATATTTCAAATCCGAATAACTAAAAATTCAAATTAACCGATTGAAGATGATCCCTGCTGAATTTAAAAATGTTTACTTTAAATATCAGGATAGGGTGATCTTAAATGATATCTCATTCACACTTGAAGAGAATAAGATAACTGCAATCTTAGGAAAAAGCGGAAGCGGTAAGTCAACAATATTGCAATTAATAAATGGCTTACTGAAACCCTCATCAGGTACAATAAAGATATTTGACTCCCCTATCGATTATGAAAAAATAAATATTCTCAGACATCGCATAGGATATTCTGTTCAGGGAACACTTCTTTTTCCTCACTTAAATATTTATGACAATATAACACTGCTTGCACGCATCCTGAATAAACCGGAAGTCGAGATAAAAGAAAGAGTTGAAAAAATAATCAAACTCGTTAATCTTAACTCTTCATTCTTTGAAAAGTATCCATATCAGCTTTCCGGCGGAGAGCAGCAGAGAGTGGGCATTTGCCGGGCTATAATGCTAAATCCTGAAATATTCCTGCTTGATGAAGCATTCGGGGCTTTAGACTTTCAAAATAAAAAAGAAATCCACACAGAGCTACTAAAGCTTCAGAAAGTTGAACCAAGAACTATTTTTATTGTTACTCATGATCTGCATGAAGCCAAAACTCTGGCTGATAATATAATTTTTATTGAAGACGGTATTATTAAATTTACCGGAGATAAGAATAATTTTAATTTTGACCTGTAGTTTCTTATAAACTATTTATGAAAATAATTATTTTAAAAGTCTTTGTTTGCATTCTT
>JBBRMY010000188.1:0-4402 GCA_038230595.1 Ignavibacteria bacterium | reverse complement strand
TATAGAACTTCTTAACAATAATCAAATATATTGTAGTGACTGTTTGAACACTTGATTTATTTAGGGAAAACATTAAAAAAATTAAATTGTTTTGAATCCGGATCTGTTTAAAAGCTAAACTAATTTGAAGTTAATTTTTACCGGAGATTTATTTTATTAAAAGCATCTTTTTTGTTTCTGTAAATTCTTCAAGATTACTTTTGGCAAACATCTTAAAATAATAAACTCCACTGCTTAATTTACCTGCATCAAAGTTAACAGTGTAAGTTCCGGGATGAAAGCGGGCTTGCTCTATGATCTGCTGCTCTTTACCTACTATATCATATATAATTATTTTCACATCTGATAGTTTTGCAATATCAAATCTGATAGTTGTAGATGGATTAAAGGGATTGGGAAAATTCTGATATAAAGAGAATGCCTGAGGAATAGTATTAGACGGAGATGAAACTCCTGTCATTATCCATCTATTGTAAAGTACCTGCAATGAATCTATTGGGTCGCGGGATGTGGGGGTATTATTTACATTGAGATCAAGAAAATAAGGACCACCTTGAGGATCAGTCGGTTTTCCTATTCTCAGGAAAGAAGAAATTGAGGAGGTCCCTCGAGTATTGCATCTCGTATCTGCCCCAATCACTTTAGCACCCTGAAGAGCAGCCATTAATCTTGAAGCAAGAGTTCCGGTAGTATTTAAAAATCTTGTCTTCATTGAATCAATGATCCTCTGTCCTAACAAAATATTTCCCTGAATAGAGTAAACAAGGCCGTTGGTATGCCCTTTCCAGTCGGTGCAGTTCACACCTGTGTAAGAAGCAAATCTTCCGCCGCTCACATTATCTACAATTCCATATTGCCTGAGCGTGGGGTTATTCTGAACATCGTGCGCAACAACTGAATCTATTATCTGCTGAGGGGATAAGCCAAGATTCATTAGGCTTCTTGCATAAGTCTGATTTCCGGAAAGATAAGATGCCTGAGAATGAATAACTCCCCTGCCCGGATGCACATCACTTAGAATTATTGAGCCTGCTACACAAGAAGCCCCTGCGCTACCCACTTCTCCTGTGACCATATCAATAGCACAAATTGAAAAAGTATCACCCATATTATTAAGGTCAGGCATATCATCCTGTGATCTGAGCTCATGGCTGATAAAAAAAATACTTATGGTTAATAATAAATAGTAATATTTCATTTCAATTTTATTTTATTTTAGTAAGATCATTTTTTTTGTTTCTGAAAAGCTTTCAGAAGTAAGTTTATAATAATAAATTCCACTTGGGAAGTTTTCTGCATTCCAATTGAAATCATAGTTCCCTTGCTGAAGATGCTCATTCACAAGTGATTGAACATTTTTACCAAGCACATCATATACTACCAGAGTTACAAAAGAATTAACCGGTACTTGAAATCTTATTTTAGTTGTTGGATTGAATGGATTAGGGTAGTTTTGGCTTAAGAAATATTTTTCGGGAATAGTGTTGCTGTTCTGATTTATGGCTGTTACTGTTGTATCTCCGTAAATTATTCCATTTATAATGCAGCCTCTAAGCTCTGAAAAGAAGATGCAAGGGGGAGGTTCCCCGCTACAGCTACTAATTCTTCCAATATTTTTTGCATAATTAGTTCCTCCGTATGTCACACCATTAAATGTAAAAGTTTTTACTTGTGTGGTAATTGAAAATACATTTTGTGTTGTTATTCCATTGCATGTTTTTGGACCAAGACAATTAACTACATTATTCACAGATGAAGCCAGGCTATCAATTATCCGGTCATTTTGATAACCGGAACAACCTTGATTTGGAGCATGCATTAATAAATTACCATTAGTTGAATCATACCTTATCCAGTTAAATAAACCTGAAAGGTAGTAATATTTATGATTACTAATCACAGAGTCTTTTGTAACTATAACCCTTTTATAATATGGAACAAAATACAAACTACTCTCATAATATGTCCAGCTGTTGCCGATCTTTAACGGAAAGAATTTTGCTGAATTTGTATCCTGTGAGAAAGTTTGAGAATTTGTAATAAGAAATGAAGTGAGAAGTAATAGTGTGAAACAAACTTTCATATGCTTTTAGGTCTAACTGAAATTTATTGATATTAGACTGTTGAAACAAGCAAAAAGAAAGAAGAGAGATAGTTTAACGGAATATTTATTTACATTATGAATCTAAAGAAGTGTAATGAGAGATTTTATTTATTGTTAAGGAAAAGCAACTTGACAGGGAAAAACCCTGTCAGGTTCAGTGGATTGGCCGTTGGTGACGTTCCGATAAATCGGAACTAAACACCAACGGCGGCGGACATTTTATAAGCAAGATTTTGCGTTACGACGCAGGAGCGATATAATTCTGAGTAAATATTTCCGTTCAGTTATAATAAAAAAGGCAAGCTCCATGTGCAGCTTGCCTTTAGTTGTAATAATTAAAAAAATATTTTATTTCACAAGTATCATGCTTCTTGTCTGATTGAATTCAGAAGATGTTAAAATATAATGATAAACACCGGATGCAAGATCACTTCCTGAAAAATTATATTCATAATTTCCTGCATTCAGTTTTTCTGAAACTAATGTGGAAACTTCTTTGCCGATGGAATCATATATTTTTAAGGATACAAATTGCTGCTTTGGAATTGAGAATCTGATATTTGTTGTTGGATTAAATGGATTCGGATAATTCTGTTCAAGTTTATATTCAGCAGGAACTGAATTATTAATAATTCCTGTTGCCGGAATCCAGCAATCTGTAATTGAAACTGCAGTACTCGCAGCACCAGAATATGGAAGGCTGTATATATCATCTAATGTTCTGAGAAGACTGTAATGATTTATAAGCTCTGCATATTGTCCTGCCAGAACTTTTTCACCAACAAAAATTGTCGGAATCTGATTCGGTGTGGTATTATTATCTTCATCCCACGTCAATATCATTAAACTGTTATGAGTTTTTGCCCATGTTATATATGCTCCTATATTAGCTTGCAGCCAGGTATCTCCCTGAGTAATGGAACCACTGTGCATATCATTTAAAAGATTTGGAACTACATAACATACAGTAGGAAGAGTGTTATAATCTGTTGGATAAGAAGTAAACGGGAGATTAACAGTAGTTGGAACTCCGTTAGATGGAGCACCCATCCAGTTTGCGCATGGATTATGCTTTCTTGCATAGTTGCCGGAAGTCGCACCATTAAAGCCAACTGATGGAAGATCTTCTGAGTATGTTATAAAAGTTTTTGAGGCGGCGATCAGAGATGCTCCAAGATTGAGAGTATTAAAAGGATTTACTGTTGGAAAACCATCTCCTGTAACTCCCTGATTAGAACCGGAATAAAACTGCAAATAGTTTGGCTGACTTGGATGTGTTATACCATGAGAATTTGTGAATAAAGCTCCTTTTGGATCAGCAACTAATGAATTAATATATGGAGCACTGGAAGTACCAATGATCTGGTTGTATCCATGATTTTCCATAATTACAATGACGATATGATCCGGATGAGGTATTATCGCCTTTGAGACATTCCATCCAAGAAAAAGATTAAGAATCAGAAGAGAAAGTAATTTTATTTTCATATTATATTTTAATTTTCTTTAGAAGATGTTTACGTTCCGAAGCCGGAGCATCGGAACGAGGTATAGTTTGGTGACAGGACACGACCTGTCCCTACAATTACTGGCATAAGTATTTGAAAAAATTTTTACTTCAACAGTATCATGCTTTTTGTCTTCACGATACCGTTTGCCATTATTGTATAATAATAAACACCGGAACCTAAATCACTACCAGAAAAACTGTATGAATATTCCCCGCCGGCAAGGTTTTCAGATACTAAAGTATTCACTTCCTTTCCTAAACCATCATAAATTTTCAAACTTACAAATTCAGATCTTGGAATTGAGAATCTTATAGTAGTGCTAGGATTAAAAGGATTAGGATAATTTTGCGATAAGTTAAAACTTACGGGAGTTGAAGTTGGTTCAATTGCAGTCAGCCCTGATAACTTCGCAATCCAAAGTGAAGCATTTATAAATAAACTTGAGTGATTAGTGCCAAGTTCAGTCCATCCCGGATACAGAGAATGTCCTGCTCCACCTGTTCCGTCATCACATGGTGAGCTGTCACCAATAAAGCAAACCCTTCCAGTTCCATATAAGGTTGTTGCGCACATCAGATTTAAATTTCCCTGAGACGAAGAAGTTTTCCATATAACACCTTTTGCGTTTGCATTCTGAGTGGGGTTTAGTGAGAGTGATGTACCATTTGAAAATTTTAATTGTGCTACACTTCCCTGTACACCGTGAAGGATTGGGTTTGAAGCTCCGTTTGTTAATACATTTGATGTTGTTTCAGAAAAATTAAGCGAATCATATATTACTCCAAAG
>JBBRMY010000187.1:0-4418 GCA_038230595.1 Ignavibacteria bacterium | reverse complement strand
TTCTTCAAGCTCATCGTAAGATCTTTTAAGCTGATCCTGCATTTTTTTTATTTCAGAAATATCTCTGGTAAAGCATCTCGTATGAACAAATTCTCCGTTCTCTCTATAAACGTTTGAATTGATAAGAACATCTTTAGTAGAGCCGTCCTTGCATTTTAGCGTAGCTTCATAATTATTGAGAGTTTCGTTATTGGTAAGTCGTGTTAGTATATCCTGTATCTTATTTTGATCTGTATGGAATTCGATTATACTATGTCCGATATATTCTTCTTTGGTATATCCAAGACTTTCCAGCTCATGTCTGTTTGCCCATTTTATAATTCCATCAGGACCTACCCAATGAAGGCCGACACTTGCATTTTCAACAAAATCTGTAAGCTCGTTTTGTCTTTTTAAAGTTTCAGCTTCCATAGCTGTTTTTTCCGTAATGTCAAAAACAATGTTTACGGCTCCTATCAAAGTTCCTGAATCATCAAATAAAGGATTTGCATTTACAATAACAACCTTCATAAGTCCGTCAGGTCTTCCAACCTGAACTATTTCATTATTATAACTTTTACTATCACTTAGCGCTCTCGCCATCCATGACTCTTCATGTTTTATCGCTACACCATCTATATAAAGCTGAACCGAACCGCAAAATTTAAAAGCCGGATCATTTAAAATTGGAGTTCGTCCCCATAAAGAAGCTGCATTTTCATTATAATAAGTTATAAGGCCATCCACATCGCACATAAAAGCCCCTGCAGGAAGCTTATCTAGCATTCTCTGAAACTGCTGCTTACTTTTGTTAAGTTTACTGTTTGCCACTACAAGCTCTGTAGTTCTTTCGTTTACTACTGTTTCAAGATTTTTATTAACTTCTTTTAAGATCTCTTCACCTTTTTTTCGTGCTGTAATATTCAGCAATAATGCAATATAAAATTTAATTTTTCCGTTCTCATCTGTAATCGCTGTAGGGTTTATATGCACCCACACTATTTCTCCGGACTTTGTGATAAATCTTTTTTCAAATTCGAATGATTTTAATTCACCACTAAGAAGCTTGCTGAATTTTTCATTTTCTTCTTCCAGGTCATCAGGATGAGAAATGTCATTAATGTATTTTGAAAGGAGCTCTTCTTCGGAATATCCTAATAAACGGCATAAAGACGGAGGAACTTTGAGCCATTTGCCTTCAAGTCCGCGGACTACTGTCATTACTAATGCATTCTCATTAACAGCAGATAATAATTCTTCATTAGTAAAATTTACTTCATTTGCAGCTTTAGTAGGTTTGGACTCCATATATTCACTTTATAAAGTTTTTCAGTTCAACAATATAGAACAACTTAATAAATTAAAAACAACTCGCTGTTATTACAATAATTATAATAGTTTATATTTTGTGGAAATATTTCATTATTTCAAGTAAAAACCTGTAATTGTTTGTAAAGTTCCATAAATTCCCCTGATTTGCAATTATTTACAAGTGAAATTAAATACAGCATTTTTGTGCCCTTGGGATGACTCGAACATCCGGCACACAGTTTAGGAAACTGTTGCTCTATCCACCTGAGCTACAAGGGCGATTTAATTAATTACGAATTACGAATTACGAATTACGAATTACGAATTACGAATAAAAATAACATAAACGAAAATTAAAAGTAAGCCGTTAAGGGCGGTTCGACATACATAGCTCATTTTTGCTTAAAGTTTTTGTTTGATACAATTTAATAAATTTATTATTTTAGCTAAACCTCATTATCGAATCAAAACCTCTTCCGCATGAAAAAATTTCTAAAGGTAATTTATATTCTTTTAGCAGTTGTTATCGTCGGAATACTTGCATTCGGATTTTATTTCAATAATAAGTATCCTGCAAAGCTTGATGTTGAAAACATAAAAGTAGAATCAATGCCTTTAAGGCTTGAGCGGGGGAAATATCTGGTTGAACATGTTGTGAACTGCATTGATTGCCATTCAACGCGCGATTTTTCTAAATTAACCAGTCCGATCGCACCGGGTACCGAAGGAATGGGAGGGGAGTTGTTTTCAGAGGAGAATGGCTTTCCCGGAAACATAGTTGCTCCGAATATCACTCCTGCTGGCATAGGTAGTTATTCAGATGGCGAGTTATTGCGGGCGATTACTCAAGGAATAGCAAAAGACGGAAGAGCATTATTTCCCTTAATGCCATATCAGAATTTTGGACAGATGGATAAAGAAGATGTTTATTCTATAATAACATATGTTAGAACATTCAAGCCGATAGAAAATAAAACTGCAGAGACGAAGTTGAACTTCCCAATGAATTTTATAGTAAAGACAATACCGGCAAAAAATGAATTTCGGCAAAAACCTGATAAAAGTGATATATTAAAATATGGGACATATATGATTCAAAGCGCCGGCTGTGCTCTCTGCCATACTCTAACGGTAAAAGGAGATCCTGTACCGGGAAAAGATTTTGCGGGTGGATTTACTTTCAATCTAACACCAACTAACATAGTAACATCAGCTAATATTACACCTGATCCTGAAACCGGAATAGGAAAATTGTCAAAGGAAGATTTTCTCAAAAAGTTCAGAACATTCAGAGATCCCGCAGCATTATTAACTGTTCAGCCGGATCAGTTTCAGACCATAATGCCATGGTCTCTTTTCAGCGGCATGACAGATGAAGACCTGGGCGCAATCTATGAATATCTGAGGACAGTAAAACCTGTGAACAATAAGATAGAGAAGTTTGTGGTGAAGAAGTTTTAAATCATTTTAGAAAACATCTTCTTTTTGATTTAGACATAGTACACCCTTGAAAAGGAGTTAATCTTTTTTAATTATTAGGACACTGGATCCCCGATAAAAGCGTTCGGGGCAATACTTATTTCAAAGAACCGGAAGACAATAAATTTCTGCCACCTCCGTACCCTTTTATTTTCCTTCAATGAAGGAGTTTTGCCAAAGGATGAAATCCTGATGATCTATTCCCTTTTTTTTATTCAAGCCGGGCTATTAGCTCTTTGCATGCATCCATCTGCAGCTTTTTCTTTACCGGCTCCACCAACGAAGCCTCTTGAACTCCTTACTAACATTTCAGATTTCGAAATGAGAATAATTCATAACGGAGAGGACAAAATATTTATTTGGTATTCCTATTATGTTCATCAACAAATGGTAAGCATGGAATCAGAGAATGTTCATATTGTTTTTGGATGATCTCTCATCCATGCTGAATCTCTTCAGCATATCTGCATCTCTGCAGAAAATTTAAAGAACGAGGTGATTGATCAGATCACGGGGGTATTGTTTTTAGATTGAATTATTTATAGAACCATGATGCCTAAATGAAGGGATCATTATATTTATTATGCTATAGTATTATTAAAATCAAAAGTCAGCAGTGTTTTTGTATTTACTTGAGAACCACCCCTGCCCCCTCCTTGAAAATAAGGAGGGGGAACGTTGGGGGGGATTTTACCCGGGGTTTCACCCCGGGTTACAAATAGGTCACCCCTACGGGGTTTAGGTTAATGAAACTTGTGTAACATAGATTCTAAAATATAGATATAGTACTCCCTAGAAAGTGATTTAAACTTTTTTTAGGTCATTGGATTTCGCCAGGGCGAACATACTGCCCCGAATTACCAATGGATGACCCAGAGGGTACCCCCAGCTAACAACATGCTGGAATGACAGCGGGGAAATAAATTTATGATTAATTTAAAGAACGGGTAGAAAAACAAAATAAATTTTGCCTACCCCTTGCACTTTTAGAATTAATCTAAAGATAAATTATACAAAAGTGCGAAAATTTAAGTTAATGGCGTACTCTCACAAAGGATTTCAGCGAATTCAGGTTTTTAGATCGTGTTTTGGTTCCCAATGGTTACCGTTTCAGGAAAGGTTTTAAAACCGAATATAGAAGACCATTCTATACCCTAAACCTTTCCAAAGAGGTCATGACAAAAACTTATTTGTTTTTGCTGTTCATATTTGCTTATATTTTTACCGTGTCGTGTTTCCATTTTCATCTCTTCTGATGTATTCACATCCCTTACCTGCTACTCCCAAGTATCCGAGCATTCCATACAGCTTACAGTACTTTTCGTGTCTATGAGGGAGCAGATCCGACGAACATACAAAATTACAATGTTCGGTCCTAAGGTACGAAGAGCTTTAAGGACCGCCGGCATCTGTTGTGTACAGGTAACAATTTTTGATAAAGACTTCCAGTGAAGTCTTTCGATAACTATTCCGATCTATACCGACCGGGAAAAATGAAACAGGAGATATGATTTTAATCATAATTTGCATTGTGTTGTTTTGTTTTTAAAAGTGACGGCCCAGGTTTTTATTATCAACCTCCCCCTGCCCCTTTCAGAAGTGTCAAAGCTTCCGTTGCGCTGCAACGGCCTTTCAAAGGAGGGGGAATG
>JBBRMY010000186.1:0-4455 GCA_038230595.1 Ignavibacteria bacterium | reverse complement strand
GTACCATAGTTATACTTCTTCCCCGTGAAGACTTGCTTGAAAAGATCTTCTTTGTCCATAAATTCATAATTAAACTCAGGAGAATATTTTTTCAGGATCTCCCAGAACTTATGAATGGTTTTTGATTTATTATGGAAGGGTGAATAGATAAAATCATTTAAACGTTCAGTTTCAATTTCATCCAGTGATCTTAAAATAGTTACTATATGGAAGCTGATCATTTTAAGTTATTTCGTTATTGAATAAAAGGAGTATTTATCTCCGCTAGCTCGTGGAATTTAGAAATTATCCATTCTTTGTTTAGCATTCTATTTGTTTCTATTTCCATTTTTATATCGTCAAGTCTTCCTTTCCTGAAAATTTTATATTCAAACAGCATATTAATTACAGTAAGGAATTTTTTTGCAAGATCTTTTCTTGATTTATTAATAGTTTCTTTCCTGTAAACAAGCAGACGGTATGCTTTTAAAGTATAGCTGAAAGCTTCAGCCTCGCCAAGTTCATAATAACATTTTAACTGAAACGATTTAATAAAATTCTTATATCTTTGCGATTCATTCCTGATATTTACTGTACTTTCCAATGCCTGGTTATATTTCTTATCGAATAAGTCCAAATAAGCTTTATGTAAGTTCTCCATATTCTTTTTATCCTCTTCTATAAGCTTTGACTTATACTTCTCATAGAAAATATTTGCATATTCAGGGTCACCAGCTTCCATAAAATGCTTAAGATTGAAAACAAAACTATCTGTTGGTATGATAGATTCTGTATTGCAGAAATTAATTTTTAACTTTATAAGCAGTTTTAAAAATTCAGAAATTTCCTTACCTGTTCCTTTAACTCCCATATATGATCTGTTCTGAAGAGTGTTGATAACACCGTTTGCCATAGAATCAAATTCATATTCATGGATTATTTTTCTGGCATCAAGCAGAAGCTGCTTATATTTATAGAAATATTCATCATTTTCCGGAGCATTTACGGAAAGGTACATGTGATAATAAAGATTAACTACCTTGAAATCTTTTTCGCTGTTTTCCTTTATCTTCTTCATGATCTTCTCAAGATCAAGTATCCCTATTATTTCATCAACCAGATTATCCTTTTGCTCATAATTTTTTGAATTATAAAATATTCTCATATTAAAATTTACCTGAAAAAGATGTATGAGGAAAAAATATATGAGTGAATCTCCTTGCTCAAAAAGCGCTTTATCCATTTTTGATTCCAGCGCAGCAAAGCTGGTTGACAATCTTAAAAGCTGGTATTTGTAAAGATAATGATAATCTTCACCTTCCCTGATCTTTGAAAAGTCTTTCATCATTCTTCCATATTTCTTCTTGAAGTGATCCGGGTAATATTTGACAATGCTGTAAACTAAAGTATTGTAATCATGCTGAAATTTATCTTCTTCATGAAATTTTATTTCAAGGAATTTTTCAATAAGCTGGGTAAAATTATGAATCAGGTTTTTCATAGTCCCGTAATTATATTTTTTCCCAGAAAAAGTAAGAGTGAAAATTCTTTCCTTTGAAATCAGATCATCTTTAAAATCCGGATAAAGCTTTTTCAGAATTTCCCAGAATTTGATAATGGTCTTTGACTTATTGAAAAAAGGAGAATAAATAAAATCATTCAGCATTTCTATTTCCTTTTCATCCAATGACCGAAGTATTTTTATTGCCTGAGAGCTTATCATGTATTACAGTTTATTTAAAAAAGTGAAAACTTCAAAAAAGTGAAGTTGGAGAATGCATTGATTAGAACTAATTTGATTCAGTGCACGATCGGTGCACAAACTTTTATTAACAATAATAACACATTTTAATGTGAAAAAGCAAATTAAAGTTTCAAAGGGCTATAGATTATTTCCACAAACGCATAAGACGATCTCTAAAATAAAAAGAATTCTAAATACAGATACCGATAAGGCAATATTCTCTGCATGCGCATTTTATATCAATACTTTAAAGCAAAATAATAAATCAAAATAAAAAATAATTCTGATGAACCAAAAATATAAAACATTCAAAATAATAATTAGTTTAACAATATTATTTTTCTTAACAGATATTGGATATACACAAAGTACAGCAAATTATGCCTTTACTACTGCCACTAATGGTTCATTAACAGATATGACCGGTGCGGCACAGCTAATTGGTTCGGGATTGGATGACGTTTCATCAACAGTCCAGGATATCCCATTTGATTTTTTTCTATATGGCTTTCCGGTTAATAAGTTCAGCGTTAATTCGAATGGTTTCTTAGGATTGGGAAGTAATAATCCTATTTCAGGAACTCTTTACACTTTAGGTTCGATCAACGGATTTTTTATAACAGCACTTGGAACGGATGAAGAAACGCATATATCAGATGGCGGGGTTTTTTATAAAATCATAGGTTCATCTCCTAACCGTGTAATAGTAGTTGAGTTTAGAAATATGACTGTAATTTATGACGGAGGAGCTACAACTGCAGATGCTACAGATCAGATAAGATTATATGAAACTACCGGAGTTATTGAGTTTGTTTATGGCTCAGTTAAGAGAAATAACAGTACAGGTTCAGGTGGAAGCATGCCACCACTGTGGGCTGGTTTCTCTCTAAGTTCCGGTGATAATACATATGCAACTATAAATACTTCTGCAGGAACAAGAAATACAACAGGTGCCCCATTTTCTCAGCAATATGCCTTAGGGTCAATTGTTGGTTCTTTGAACTCATCAACGCAGGGAAACAGAAGAATTTATAAATTTACGCCACCTGTTCCATTGCCTCCAACAAATTTAAGTTTCACATCAGTAACTGCAACGACTGAAACGCTTAACTGGGATGACAATTCTATAAATGAAGTTACTTATGCAGTTTACAGATCCGATGACGGAGGCAGCTCATATACTTTAGCAGCTTTGAAACCTGCAAATACTTTAAGCTATATTCAAACTAATCTTTTACCAAACAAACAATATTTCTGGAAAGTCTATTCCGTTACTGAAGGCTGTCTAAGTTCTGTACTTCAGGGCTCACAGTCGACAACCGGTGGCGGTAATATCACCTCAAATGGAACAGGTGGCGGCTTATGGGGAGATAATACAACCTGGACCGGTGGAATAATACCGACAGGAAATGACAATGTTACAATACAAAATGGCGATAATGTTACAATAGATCATCCTTCATATGCTTTATCTCTTGTTGTCGGTACAGGCATATCAGGCAGTCTGGTATTTAAAACTGAAAATAATACCCAGCTTGATGTAAAATTTAATGTGACAATTTCGCCGGGGGGATCATTCAGAAGCGCAGCAAGTGGAAGCGTTACTGATCATGAACTGGAAGTTGGCGGCGACCTTATTAATAATGGTACTCTGAACTTCAGTACAAATAATAACAACTGCGGTGCAAACATAACTTTTTTTTCAGACCATAATTTTACTTACAATTTTTTCGGAGGATCAGGGGTAATTACAAATGTAAGGACCATTACAGTAAATAAATCCACTCCGAATGATACTTCATTAGTAGAATTGAAGCCAAGCAACTTTACAATTCAATCAGTTAATACTGATGCGGCAGGTTTTGTGAATATAGTTGATGGTGTTTTTAAAATATCCGGAACATTCCCTATGACAAATAGGGTCTTTTCCTCCACTTCATATAATTTTCATACAAAAAGTGGTATATGGCTTAACAATCCAAATTTTACAGTAGCGGGGCAGCCTGCATCTGATACTTGCTCAGGATTTTTTCATGTAAGCCAGGGAGTATTTAACATAGGTACAGTCTCTGATAATTCTATGGCGTTTGAAACTAATGCGAAAGTTACTATTGATGGAGGAACAGTTAATGCTGCAGGCAGATTTGGAATAGATTCTCCTGATCAATCAATAAATTATGTAATGTCAGGCGGTACGATTACAGTTTGTACAGTGGGTAATTCCTCTTCAGCTTTAGCAAGTTTTGATCTCGGAACTTCACTATCATCGTATATTAACATCAGCTTAGGTGTAGTAGTATGCCAGCTTGCAAATACTTCAGGCTCCGGTCCACGGGATTACAGGAATCAAGCCGGATCAGGAATTGCCGGGGTTACAAGCGGAGCTTTGCAACTTGGTAATTCCTTTTCAGGAGCTGCGAAAAATTTTCTTGTTGGGGGAGTAATTCCAAATCTTATAATTACAAACTCTTCAGCTGCTCACTCTGTAACAATGAATAGTAATGTTGTAAACTATAATAATATTTCTCTTAATATTGCAATTAATACCGGCACATCCTTGAATTGCTCAACTGTTCCTTTTTTATTTTATGGAACACTTTTAGTAAATAATGGAACTCTTACTCATAACGGAGTTAATTCACAATTCTGGATATATCGCCCGGCATCAAATGTTGTTTATAACGGAACGGGTATAACAAATCCATTAACCAATCTGATTATTCAGAACGATC
>JBBRMY010000185.1:0-4478 GCA_038230595.1 Ignavibacteria bacterium | reverse complement strand
AGTGGGGGAAGCGCAAAAGGATGATTTTCTACTTTTGATTTGTCGTATTTCATAATATGCTTTCTGAATGCTTCGTGCTTTTTTAAGTGATACTTTGATAAAGTTAACAATTGTGTTCGATATAGGATAGAACGAAATCGAATATAATCATTCTCTAAAAGTGTTTAGAAAATTATTTCAAAAGGATCATTTTTTTTGTTTCGGAGAAATTATTGGTTTCCAGCTTGTAAAAATAAACTCCGCTTGGGTAGTTTCCTGCATTAAAGGTAACTGAATAACCTCCTGCGTTCTGTTTTTGGTTTACTAATGTTTCAATCTCTTTCCCGTTGATATCATAAACTTTAAGAGTTACAAAATTAGAATTTGGAATTTCGTAATTAATATTCGTTGTTGGGTTGAATGGATTTGGATAGTTTTGTGAAAGCGAATATGATTTTGGAATTTCAGAAAGATTCTGGATTATACCTGTTGTCTGATCTATCTTAATAGTTGTAAAGTCATATGAACTTCCCGCAAACCCCGCTTCTCCGGTTACGAAAACATTTCCTGAATTATCAACTGCAATATCAAATGAGTAATAATAATATATTGGGTTACCGGAGTAAACAACATTCCAAATCAAATCACCATTGTTATTGTATTTTACGACCTGGTACTGTGATACATTCTGGCTATTGAGAGCATTGCATGCCATATAAACATTTCTTGCAGTATCTAAAGCAATGGTTGCAACAGACGAGCCGCCAGTTCCGTTTACAGTTCGAAACCATAGCAATTGACCATTAGAAGAATATTTCATTGCAGAATATTTATTACCATTGGTCTGACCTGAAATATATATGTTATCATATTTATCTTTTATCATTTCCCAGCTTCCTGAACCGCCACCGTCATTTATTCTCGATTCCCATAACACATTTCCATTAGGGTCATATTTAACCGTATAATAATTTGACCCCCCCAGCGGACCATTACTTCTTCCTGAAACTATAATATTATCTAATGAGTCTAACAACACACCGCATGGCTCATCATAACCATTGGTCGGATCCCCGCCATGGTAAGTTTTAGACCAAATTAAATTGCCATTTGGACTAAATTTTATTGTAAGAAAATCAATGTCATTTGAACCATTATAGATGCTTGAAGCAATTATGATATTATTATTTTTATCTGCTTCAATTCCAGTAACACTATAAACATTAAATTGAGGATAAACTTTTTTCCAAATGGAATCACCATTTCTATTACATTTTAGTAAAATCAGGCCTAAAAGACTTTGGCCTGACGCATTTCTTCCGGTATAAATTAAATCTTTATTATTATCAAAAATAGCTTTTACTGTAGAACAATTATATTTGCGCGAATATAACAAAACCCCAGAAGGATTATATTTTAAGATATATCTTCCGGAAACATAAATGTTCAATGAATCATCCATTAGTAATGTACTCGCACCGGAACTCAGAGAATCAGGTGGATCGAATATTCTTGACCAGACTGAATCACCTGATAAATTATATTTAATTAAGCCCGGTTTGGCATTATTGGTTGTAAACCCAATAGTCCCTGTAACGTAACTATTTCCAATATTATCCGGATTAACTTTGATAGCTATGTCCCAATCACTTAATCCAAATCTTTTTACCCAGGAAATTTGAGGCTGAGAATTAGAATTTACCGGTAATAAAAAGAAAATCAATAATAATATTCTTATTATTTTTTTCAACATCAAATTAACTTAAATTTACAATTTTACCTAAAGATGGTATTTGAATGTAGCTGTTGCTACTACTTGTATCAGGATCGGTAGGTCCATCTCTTAAAATAAATAACATGTATTTTCCTTTAGGAGCAATATTTAAAGTTGGTGGAGGTGTAATTGTAATGGTATTAGAACTTTGTGAAAAAAATAATTCAATTGCCCTTTGATCCTGATCAAATGCATGAGTAGGACATCCGAATCTTATAAGCATAACACTAATAATGGTTTGAGTTTTAGTAATAGTAAAAGATGTACCATAATATATATCGGTTACATTTGTAACAATTGTGGGCTTAGGATGAGTATCTTCAAAAAATAAATAAGGGGGTGAATAAACTTCCATTGTCATGATACCGTTTCCTAAAGTATTTGGCAGCTCACCACCCGATATAAGCACTGTTCCATCAGGTGTTAAAATTGCAGTTGAATGATACATTCGCTGATAAGTATTAGCAATTAGCATTTTAGAATAACCAAACCCATTAAGAGCATAAGGATCATACAGTTCAGGAATGGTAACACAATTTTCTCTCTTCTCAGTTCCATGGTTACCACCGATAACAAAAAGTCTTTTATCCGGAAGGATAACGGAATTACAATTAAATCTTGGAATTTTAAGAGGAGCTTTCGAGAGCCATTTTAAAGACCCTGTTGTTGCTAAATCAAGCATTTCAGTACTACTTACTGCTTCA
Organism: Ignavibacteria bacterium; assembly: GCA_038230595.1. Taxonomy (GTDB): domain Bacteria; phylum Bacteroidota; class Ignavibacteria; order Tepidaquicellales; family Tepidaquicellaceae; genus JBBRMY01. The sequence goes on along the minus strand of JBBRMY010000185.1, from coordinate 2,021 downwards.
GTACCATTAAAACCCCCTAATAATAATACTTTCATATTAGAAGTTGGATTAACAGCCTGATCAAGTATGATTGTTAGCATAACTGAATTTCCATGTTCCCGAACAATTGTTCTTTCATTAACACTATTAAAATCAGGATCTGGAGCACCTTCATTATGCACATTTAACCGCCAAGTTTCTTTCATTGGCATAGTATAATAAATTTCGCCTTCCTGAATATCATGATTTGAATTATTAAAAGGAATTAAATGGGCTCCGGGATATAGCTCAGAGAAGGGTAAAACTAATTCATTATCATTACGATCTTTTAAAACCTCCCATTTTCCGTCGGGTCCTGGAAATCTCTCTACCCGTGAATTGAAAATTTCTTGATTACCACTTGTAAAATCATATTCCCATCCCGAAACTACGATAATATAATCATCTCCTAATCTTGTAACTGTAGGATACCATCTTCCTTGCACCATAAATAACGGCCCTATTCCATCATTTAAATGAGACCATGAGCCATAACCACCGGAACCACCATTGGGTTCATAAACATAAGTAGTAGGTAAACCTTGATAACCGTATGGATAAACATTATTTACATCAATTCTGTGACCGCCAACTACTATTAAAGTCCCATTTGCTCGCATCACATGACCGCTGCAAAATATTCTACCACGCTGATCATATGGATTTTCATGTGTGGTAGTCCATGAAGCATGATCCCAATTCGGAACATTTATTTCATGAACTGAGATTGGTAACGGCGGATCATGGAGAGGAGGATGTAGATCAACAAGTGAAGTTTTAATATCAGGATCGGTATCATTCGGTTTTTTAAAACCGGAATATAAAAGAACTAACCACTTCCCGGATGACTGATGAACTAAATTCATATGAACTCCTTCGTTAATAGAAGAAAGAACTTCACCTGTTAGTCCTACCGGTCCTGCGAAAATGATTTGCCATTTGCCAACTTTGGTTTCATCCATGATAATTTATTTTTATTTAATAATTAATTAAAAATCTTGTGTATTTATGATAAATAGATAAAAATTTCAATAAGTTAATAGGTCGGATATAAGAGACAATAAATACTCTTTGTTTAGATAAAATAACCCATAACTCGTGTTATGGGCTATAATAAAAAATACTATTTACATTTCTATTTTACCAGTACCATTCTCTTCGTATCAACAAAACCAGTTGTTTCGATCCTGTAGAAATAAATTCCGCTTGCAAAGACAGAACCGTCAAACAATACTGAATGGTTACCGGCCTCCCTAACTTCATTTACCAGTTCTTTTACCATTCTTCCCAAAACATCATAGACTTTTATCGTAATTAATCCTGCTTTTGGAATAGTAAATTTAATTGTTGTTACAGGATTAAAAGGGTTTGGATAATTCTGCGACAAGGAATAAGAGGAAACAATAAGATCTTTAATATTTAAATCTGAGGACTTTCCTTTAACTCCAGCTATAAGCAGGAAGTCCTGAAGCTGCTGCTTTTCTTTTGCTTCTTTATTGAATGTCCATTTAGCTTTACTGTTCTCCCTTGATCTTTGAAGTACGTTATCGTTAAATGCATTCTTTACAAAACTTTCTTTTTTAGTCAGTTTAGTATCACCTTTTAACTGTTGTTCCTTTGAACCTGCTTTTGAACGTTCATTTATAATGCTCATTTCCTTATATACACTTTGCATCACTTCCTTTACCGGCTTTAGGTTCTCAGCTTCATATATCTTTTCAAGCTTAGCGAGATCTTTTTTACTTTTGATAATACCTGATTGATTCTCATTTCTTATTCTTTGTATTTCATACTTTGATCTTCCCCCGATATTTGGTACAAGTCGAAGAACGTAAAGTTGTTACATTTTTAGTTTAGTTAAAGAGTTTAATAAAAATTAATTTTAGATTCAAATTCAAACGGCGAAAGATACCCTAAAGTAGAGTGCTTTCTTTGCCTATTGTAAAATATTTCAATGTACTCGAACAAGCTTTTCTTCAGTTCCTCCAGATCCATATACTTTT
>JBBRMY010000184.1:0-4516 GCA_038230595.1 Ignavibacteria bacterium | reverse complement strand
TGAAAGTAAATAGTTAGTCATGTTGTAATCAAATCTTCCAAAAAATTCATAAGCTGTTGATGCAGAACCTGTTTTAGGCATGAAATCCTGGAATTGTACAAATGCCTGAATTCCTGCTTTTGAACTTATTGAATGGAAAAGGTCAGCTCTTACACCTAACTGAGTTGTTCTTCCTGCTGCAAATGTTCCAGGGAAGAAACCAACACCGTTATTGCCAGATTGACTTCCATATGTAGAATAGTTTCCGTTAAAGAATGCAAGATTGTTCTGATCAGGAAGGAATGTTAAGAAAGTTGATGCATTTCCTGTTGCAAAACCGCTTGAAGGTCCGAAACCTGAAGCTAATGTATCTAATGGTAAAGCAAAATATGATGAGAAAACTAAACCAGTGTTATTAGAAACTGGTACGCCATATACACCATTGATAGATGCATAGTGATCATGTGGTTTATCTTTTGTTGCATTGAATATTTGATATTGAACCTGTGCCTGCAACTGATATCCTGTGTATCTTGGATAGTTTACGTATCTTCCGAAAGTGTTATAAATTGTTTCGTAAAGTCTTACTGCGTTAGCTGCATCTAAAGGACCGGAAATAGCACCGTCATTTATAAGAAGCGTTTCAACTTGTTTGAAGAACAATGGATTTGCATCATCCCAGTATTTTGAAGAGAACTGACCATAGAATACATTATCGATCAGATTAGTAAGAGCCATTGTAGTTTTTTGTGAAAGAGTTCCTTTCATAAAGCCTGATGCTCTTAATCTTTCAGCAAAATCCATTGCAATAGTAAGTCTTCCTGCATTGTAAACTCTTCCATATCCTAATGCGCCGTATAAATAGCCAGGACCTGAATTAGATGAAATTGATGAGCTAGCAGTTGCACCTGTATCATGTGATTCAGTTGCATAGCTTAAGAATGTTGCTACAGTTCCGTAAAACCTATCAGGAGTGAAATAATAGCTGGCTCCGCCGTAAACTTCAGTTGACAATTCATTTCTTGAAAAAGTTGTGTTTGAACCGTTCTTTGTTGAACTGAAATTTTCAATTATGTTGACTCTTCCGCCTGTTAACCAGGTTCTGTTGAATTTCCACTGTCTGTAGTTTACATAAACATTAGCATTGAAGCCTGAGTGAGTTGAATCGTTTTTGTAGTATGATAAAAGGTCAGTGCCTTCTACAAATAAAGACTTTCCTTCACTATCAGGATTTTTATATTTTTTGTACATATCCTGAGCATTAGCATTAATGGATATGAATACAAAAAAAATGATTAAAATCGAGTAAATTTTTTTCATTTCAGTTTATTTAGTTTTGAAATAAGAACAACGTATACAAAATACTACATAAAATTTTAAGAATCAATAACAATTTACTTGAGATGACGCCTCTAACTGTAGTATTATTGGTAACTTAGTAATTCTTATGTCAATGAATTGTCAATTTATAACAAAATTATGATAAAAAAAGGCAGGTCTGCAAAATAGGAAGGGAAGAGTGTATTTGCTTTAATATATTCTTTTAAAAAGTTGTTTTTTAAATTGATTTACAACTATCAGATGAATTACTATATTTTACAACTTCTTATTTTGCAATTGCAAAATAAAATTACAGGTTCTACGCTAACCAGGATAATCTCTCCTTCAAAAAATATATTTTATATAATTTTTGAGAAAGAGGAGACCGAATACTGTATAGAATACTATACAGGGACAAATAATTCTTACATATTTTTGAAGGAGAATTTTTCAATTCCTTCTAAAAATATATCAAATCTGATTACAGAAGTCAATGATTCTTTGATCAATAATATAAGTATCAAAAACAACGATAAGCTGATTGAGTTAGACCTTGAGAATTCTTTAACTTTATTAATCTCATTTATTAATTTAAAGGAGAATATTTTTTTACTAAAGAATGATATAATAATTAATTCATTAAAACATTCAAAGGAGCTGGAGGGTAAAAGTATTGATGACTATTTGCCTGCACTTGATAAAGGCTCTCAAAATAAGAATGTTACCAGCTTAAAAGACTATTTTAGGGCTACTGTTCCAAAAATGGGGAATGAAGTGTTTCAATCAGTTTTAGAGGAAATAGGAGTTACCCAAGGTATGGAATTAAGCACAGACCTTAAATGCAGATTCGATACTGAGATCGAAAAATATAATTCATTTATAAATAAGCCTTCATTCGGATTATATGCTGGACAAGACAAGATAATTCCTTCTCTATTTCCTTTAAAAGAACCCCCATTTCAACTGATAAAAAAGTTTGAAGATGTTAATAGTCTTATCGCTTCATATTCTCATGAGATGTATAAACGGGGTATTTTTAAAGATGTAAAAGATAAAAAAGAAAAAGAACTTGCAAAGAAGATCCAGTCTATCGATAAAAGCATAAAAAGCATGGAAATGCAGATGGAATCTTCACTCAACTCTATTAAATATAAGCATGCCGGAGATTCAATACTTTCTGAAATATCATCTATTAAACCGGGGGCTGCGGAGCATTTGTACTATAATGAAAAAGGTGAAGAAGAAAAGATAAAGCTGAAAACGGAACTCAGCGCTTCTGAGAATGCACAATTTTATTATGAAAAATATAAAAAGCAGCGAGCTTCAGCCGGGACCCTGAAAGCCAAACTTGAAAAGATGCAAAAAGAAAAAAGTAGTGTTGAGCAGGAACTTGAAGAGCTTAAGAACGTAACTGAAATAAAAAAATTAAAGAAGATGGACAAGAATTTAAAAAGAGATGAAGCAGATGAAACTTCGAGATTCAGAAAGTTTGTGATAAGCAGCGGAGCTGAAGTCTGGGTAGGGAAAGACAGCGCTTCCAATGATCTGCTCACTACAAGATACTCTGCTCAGAATGATCTTTGGTTCCATGTCAGAGGCTCAAGCGGTTCGCACACTGTTCTTAAGCTTACTGATAAAAATTCCGACCCGTCTTCCGAACTGATCAAAATTGCAGCATCGATCGCTGCTTATTATTCCAAAGCAAGAAATGCAGGAACTGTACCTGTTGCATTCACTGAAAGAAAATATGTAAAAAAGAAAAAAGGATTTAAAGAAGGTAGCGTTGTTATGGAACGTGAGAAAGTTGTTATGGTTAAGCCAAAATTGCCTGAGCAATAAAAATATAATTAATAATATTTTGTGATGTTCAATCTTATTTGTTCAGTTTCATCCACATATAAATGTAATCAAGTTGTTCCTTTCCGATAAAATGCCCTAGATCAGGATAAGTATTCACTTCTATGTTTGTTTTGTATTCCTTATCTATAAAATTTGACATATTGGCAATGCTTGCTGATGTCGGTATCTTGCTGTCCTTCATTCCGTAAATTATAAGAGAGGGAACAGTTACCGATTCCCAGAATTTCACTGCATCGTATTTTGAATTTGCTTTCCAGAATTGAACTCTCCAGTCATCCTCAGTTAATGGCGGAAATCCTGCACTTTTATAGGATCTTTGAGATGACATAGCTTTTGCCAGCTCGTAATATTCATTCCACCCTTTACCGGTCTGAGTATAATTAAAAAATTTCTCATATAAATTCAGAATTGATTCTTCCTCACTTTTATTTGCTTTAAATTTCCTGCATAAACTCATTACATCAAAAAGTTCCTGTTCTTGTGTGCTGGTTGCGCTTCCCATGCAGCTGATCACTGAAGAGATCAGATTTGATTTTGAAGCAGCAAATGGTGCTATAAGTCCGCCCTGTCCATACCCAAAAAGAATTATCTTAGAATTGTCTACATGATGGTCATACTTTAGATATTCAACAGCTTTGAGAGCATCGTCTGCCAGATCTTCAAAGCTTGCAGTATGCCATGAACCTGAAGATTCTCCTGTTCCTCTTTTATCATACAAAAAAGCTGCATAGCCTTTTGATGTAAAGTAATCTGCTATCTGTAAATTATAAAAATTATCTTTTTGCTCGCCTTCAGGACCGGGTACAAAAATGATCAAAGGAAGTTTTGCAGCAGGGGAAGTTTCTTTGTAATGTAGTGTTCCGAACATGGAAACTGAATCATTCAGAATATTTATTCTATCTTGCTTATACTGTAACTTTATTTTTTTTAATTCTGATGAGTTATCACCTAAATAAAATAATTTCCCTGCGCGCTTTATTAACTGAAACGTAAAGTTGCTTCGGTCAGACCATTCAAAAAAAGTAGAATCATTAAGCGGCATTAAAGAATAGCCCTTATTATTCTCGAGGTTCATGAATGATAGAAAGCAATCACCGCCCCATGTAAGAATGTACTTTTGATCTCTCATTCGGTACCAACCGATAAGTGAAGAAAGTGAATCTGTATTTATATTGCCATCATATTTTTTCAACCAGAAATTTCCGTAGGCTATCCTGCTTTTCACATTTCCTTCTATCTTATCATCAGACAGAGAAGCATTGAAGATCATATCATCCAGTCCGAAAACATTAAGCTGAAAGCTCATCTTATTCCGGTCATTGATCTCTCCCTGAACAGGAAATGTGAGATCATATCT
>JBBRMY010000183.1:0-4527 GCA_038230595.1 Ignavibacteria bacterium | reverse complement strand
CTAATATATCAGCAGGATTTACTGATGGAGTAAATTCATATGCTCCGATATCTGTTGACCCGCCTGCTAAAGTTGTGCTTCTTAAATTTCCAACAATATCTGTTCCGATATATGGCGTTGGATAAGCATTTCCGTTAAGTACCCAGTTTGCTGCGTTTGTGGCATCAGGACTTAATAATGTGGTTGAAGAAAATACCGGTGCTCCGCTGACTGAGTTAGTATCAATTAATGCTCCTGCACCTGTTGTCCAATCTGTAAGAGTAGTAGCATCTGTTGCATTATTATATCGGCCTGTAAATCCGTTTATACCGGTTGAAATAAGATCATTATAATTTGTGACTACCGGGAATCTTGTAGTATTTGCATCCAATATTGCATAATGCTTTGCAGTTACATTTGTAGATGATAATTGATTATAAAATAAATTATTGTAAACAAAAGCTGGTAGATTTGATCCGAATGCCTTATACGCAGCGGAAGTATAATCTACAGTTGCAGCAGGAATATTTACACTGTTATTGGTTACATATACATTTGTGTTTATTGCCGGAGCTGTAATAAAATTTGTTGTTTGTATTCCAAATACTATCTGTGTTGCAGTTGCAGCTCCTGTGTAGTTATGTACAATTCCTGCAACAGTATTGTTATAAACATATGTATTTTCGCCGCTGAATGGGCCTATCTGAATTCCATTTATTATATTGGCTACACCTGTTGTTCCGTTGCTGAATATATTTTTTACTCTATTGTTTGCAACAACTCCGGATGCTACCTGGAATCCGTAAGCGGTGATAGGAACTATAGATGCTGCAACAGATGATTTTATACTGTCTATTGAATTTCCTGTAACAACACAATTGCTCGTACCCTGTACTAGAACTCCTAGAGGTCCGCCGGTTAATACTGTCATTCCAAGAGATAGTGTCGCTCCAAGACTGTTGTTCGTTATTATTGTATTGTACATCGGTGGGTAAGGAATTACAGGGGAACTTGATAAGAATGCAAAGAATACGATCCCTCTGTCGCAGTTATTAATAGTACAGTTGGAAACTGTGTTTGAATCCTGAGTTCCAGGTACAACACCATTGCAATATCCTATTGCTATGATACCAGGGGAAGCGGATTCAACAACTCCACCACCGCCTAATGTAATGCTGCAGTTATTTATCGTACAATGTCTTGAACCATCTTGGCCGGCATAAGATCCGATATTGATACCTCTGTTGATTTTTGTTGCAGTTGTTGTCCCTGCGTCAACTATAGTTAAATTATTAAAGGTCACCCAGTCACATCCGATCAGAGAAATTCCAAAGTCAGTTGTCTGATTTGTAGGATTCGCATTAGAAACTGACAATGTTGCTCCAGTGCAATTAAATGTGATTGTATTGGTTGAGCTTGTTCCAGCTACAGGCAGAATGTAAAATCTTTCAGAATATGTTCCGGCTGTTACTGCAAAGGTTACCGGCCCTGAAACTCCGCGAGCTGAAAGATCAGCCGCTGCCGCAGTGAATGTCTGATAATTTGTAGCTGAAATAGGTGAACCAGGATTGATTGTATAAGCTCCTGTCATTGCTGCTCCAGGTGCTGTAGGAACAAATGTAGAAACGTTATCTAAAAGAAATACATTTCCAAAATCACTTTCTGCAAGGAATCTTATTGCAATAGTTCCGATAGGAAGAGATAGTTTTTTTGTTGCCCAATAAGAATCAGCAATACCTGTGGATGATGTAGATTTTGGTCCTGTTACCATATTGCTTGGTGCACCGGGAGCCTGGCCGACAACACTTGAGTCTCCATACATTACTAATAGATCTGTAAAATTTACTCCATCTAATGAAGTTTGAATCACAACCGAATCTCTGTTTATACCCGAGCCATAAGGTTGATAACCCCAGTCAAACTGCAAGATCTCCCCAGAAACTGTTGCAGGAAAATTTGGTGTCTGCAGATATTGATAATCAGTTGCTGCTGATGAGAAGAAGTTATATTTCGCAGCTCCTGAACTGAATCCAAAACCTGTTTGTGTTGTTATTCTTGACCAATAAGCTGTTGCCCCACCGGATACTATTACTGCTGTCCAACCGGTTGGTGGGAAAGTTGCCCCTTCGAAGCCTTCACTTAAAAGACTCATTTGTGTGCCGGGGTTTCCCATCACTATTTTTTCTCCTGCTTTGAGTTGTGGTCCATTAACAGCCACTTTCATTTCCGGCTGTGAGTTAAGATCTGCTGTTTCAAGCTGCTGCGCAAATGTTGATGTTGCAAACAATGCTGCAAATACAACAAGAAATACGCTTCGTACGAATGTTTTCATGTGTTTATTTTGGTTTATGGTTTGTATTTTTTTTGTGAAATTGTCTAATTCAATCTAATGGAAATCCTAACAGAATCCTAACAAATTTGGTGTGTTTTTTCAAGTGAAGTAGGAAATTTGAGATGTTAGAAATAGAGCAATAATATTTGGGTAAGAAGATAATGAAAAATCAACTACTTAATGGTCTGTTACTTTAACCAGTAGAATTCTGGATACCTGTCTTCAAACAGATTATTTTTTTTATTTAGATTTTTATTTTCAGCTATTTTGGAGTTAATTTCTGTTATTGTGCATTCTTCTTTTATATCATCACTATTAGCCAAAACATTTCCTTTAGGATCATAAATTATACTTCCTCCGGTAAATTTCAGCTCTCCATCTTTCTTAACATCTTTTCCGGTTCTGTTTGCGGTTATCGTAAATACACAGTTTTCTAGTGCACGTGTGAACATAGCTCTCTGGCAATATGGCATTACAAGATTTGAAGGATGGCATATTATCTGAGCACCTTTTAAAGCGAGGGTTCTTGCTGATTCCGGAAAAAACCAGTCGAAGCAAATCATCATTCCTATTTCCACACCATCTATATTAAAAACATTTAGTCCCGAATCTCCGGGAGTGAACCAGATCTTTTCATCGTAATATAAATGTATTTTTCTGTAAACTTTAACATCGCCTTTTTTTGTAACAAGTATTGATGAATTAAAAAACTTAGCTTTTCCATCTTTAATTTCTTTCTCGCAAAAGCCTGCTACGATCGTTGCTGATTTTTCTTTTGCAAGTTTTAATAAGAACCGGCTGAACTCACCTTTGCCGGCTTCTTCTGAAAGTTCTTCAAGCTCTTCTGTCTCAGAAAATTTATAACCTGAATTTGCCAGCTCAGGCAATACCAGCAGATCAAACTCTTTTTCATGGGTAAGTTCAGAGATCTTATCAATATTTTTTCTTACTTCTCCGAATTCTACGTTGAACTGTACATATCCTATCTTCATACCGGTTTTTCTAAATTCAAAAAATTATAATTTGTGATTCCTTCTCTTAAAAATACATTCTATTTTTTATAATTAAAGAGTATTTTAATTCTCCATCAAATATTCTGTATGTTTATTTTTGAAGTTCCGACAACGATCGCTTTTTTGTTAATTTGCTCAAGCGCAACTCTGCTCTGCTATGTGGTTTTAAAATTAGTAAGAAGAAAAGTTGACCATGACAAGCTGAAAGAAAATCATGAGATCGGCGCAATTATGTTTAATGCTTTCGGACTTGTCTATGCTGTCTTTATTTCTTTTATGGTGTTCGCTGTCTGGAGTGAGTTTCAGGTTGCAGAAACAAACGTAGAGCTTGAAGTTAATATGCTGAATCTTTTAATGAATAATTCTACATCTCTTAATCCGGAGCTCAGATCTGAAATAAAAAAAGATATTACAGATTATGCCGAAACCGTAGTTTCAAAAGACTGGGGTGAAATGGCTGAAGGAAAAAACACATCTTCCATTGTTCCTTTAAATAATCTCTGGCTTACGGTTTCAAAGATCAAAACAGATTCTTTAAAGGCATCTACAATTTTTGCAGAATATTATGATAACCTGAATCAGTTAAGCCGGTACCGGACATTAAGGATAATGGAAAACAAATATAACCTGCCCGGAATTCTCTGGGTTGTTCTTTTTTTCGGAGCATTTATATCTATCTCTTATTCGTTTTTCTTTAGCATGAATAAATTTGTGATACAGGTAATTTTTACTTCTCTGCTTTCTTCTTTCACATTCATGCTCTTGTTTCTTATATATAGTTTTGACCATCCGTTTTCCGGAGCAACAAAGGTTTTACCGGTTCCGTTTGAAGACTTTATTAGTTTGATTAAAGCTTTAAATTAGCTAAATTAATAATCTACGATTAACAATAAAGGTTATGCAGATTATCAAAAAAACTATTTTTAATGAGTCTAATATTGAATTTTCAGATTTTATGAAAATGTTATCTCACCCAGCACGCCTGGATATTTTAAAGATATTGGCTTTGAAGAATTCATGCTCTTGTGGAGAAATTGTTACTCTTTTAGGATATTCTCAATCCACAATTTCTCAGCATTTGAAGGATCTTAAAGATGGAGGATTAATTAATCTGACTCAGGTTGGACCTAAATCTATGTATTCAATAAACTGGGAAGTAATAACAAATAAATTTTTGCTGTTCTACGATTATTCTAAAGAGAT
>JBBRMY010000182.1:0-4542 GCA_038230595.1 Ignavibacteria bacterium | reverse complement strand
CCACGATCTTTTTATCTACAATATTATATATTTCCGAGAAGGAGTATTCAATGATGTTAATATTAATATTTCTAAACTTCTTTTTAAGATCACTGACTTCTTCCGTAATATCGCCGCCTTTAATGCAAATGCATGAACCGTCGCTTTTCAGAAAGCTTTCTGTCCAGCTGTATATTTTATCTAAAGGAGCAACAGCTTTTGATGTTACATAATTAAACTTTTTCCTGAAAAGCTTGTCTACTGAGAGTATCTCAGCTCTTTCGGATATTGCATCAGTATTTTCAAACTTTAGTTTTTCTATAAAATCTTCAAGAACCGTGACTTTTTTTGCAACAGAATCGACAAGAAGCACGTCTAAATTATTATAGAGTATCTTTAAGGGTATTCCGGGAAAACCACCTCCTGTTCCAATATCAGCTAATGATGCATTGTCGTTAAGCTTGTATTTAGAAAGAAAGAAAATTGAGTTGAGTACATGGCTCTCAATGCTTGAATTCTGACGGGAAATGAGGTTTATTTTTATATTCCAGTCCATAAGTAGAGTATTATAAGTCTCAAAGTTTGCCATTATTTCTGAAACCTGTTCATTATTGAATTTAAGCTCTTCAGAAAGGAATTTTTCAAGAATTTTCATGTTATAATATACTCTAATAAAGGTTTACATTAAATTTATAACCAAGCCGATACCATTTAATTACCTTATGGAACTAAATGTGAGTAAATAATGTATCAATGGAAATCAGCTATTCCAATTAAAGTAATAATAAAAAACCCACTCAAATGAAAAGAATAAGTTACTTTTCCGGTTCGGTCAAAGCACTATTTACAGCTCTTTTGTTTTTTATCGCAATAAATGCAAATGCTGCAGATAAATCAGATGTATATAATAAGTGCATTTCTTCAGTCGGACTTATTACTGACAATAGCGGATCAGTAGCCAGCGGTTTTTTTATTAATAAAAATACTTTTATTACGAATGCACACGTAACTGAGGATATAGATCTTTCCACAGCAAGCATTAAAATGAAAGATGGCAGACGATTCCATGTAAGCCAGATAATCGGTGAATATAAAAAAATGGATCTAAGCATTCTTGAAACAAAAGAAACTTCAGATTACTTTCTTCCTCTTGCATTAGATAGAGATATCAGAGAAGGGGATAATGTATTCTCATTAGGCAATCCTACTGACGGAGATTTCCATATCAGTTATTATAAAATGACAACAGGTGAAATATCTCAGGTTTATAAAGATACCTGGAATTATGGAGATAATTATGATCACAGAGCTCTTGTAATAAAGCATACTGCAATAATCCATGAAGGGAACAGCGGCGGACCGCTTGTAACTGAATCAGGAGAAGTTGCCGGAGTAAATGCATTCTTTTATGATTCTTCAGATGAATTGAATTATGCTATCCATACTGATGAACTTATAGGAATTTTAAAAGCTAATGGAATACAATATACTTTAGATAAGAAAACAATATTAACTGATAAAGATTATGATGTAACAAATAAAAGAACGGAAGACGATCAGACTGAAAGAACGTATAATAATAATGACAGGAAGAATAAATATGAAAAAGAAAATAATAACGGAGCTGCAAAAAGAATAGTACCGAAAAGCAGTAACGGAAGAACTACAAAGTTTACGGCAAATGATTATGCTTTATATATTTTGTATGCAGGTGGAGGGTATTTTTTATTAACTCTTTCTATAATGACAATGGTAACGATGATAGTGATAATGCGTAACAGAAGACGTGCTTATAATCAATAAAAAATAATTTATTATTTTTTATTGTCCCGGAATGTTTTTATCCGGGATCTAATCGATGAATATAAGATACAACGAAAAGGCAGCCAACGGCTGCCTTTTTTATTTTATACAAATCAGTTCGTAAATATTGGAAATTAATTTGTAGAGACGCGATGCTGGCGTCTCCGCTCCGCAGTAAATTGTCTTCACTATCCGTCCTCAAACTCCGTTTGGGACGGAAATTGTTAGCGAAACTCGGTTTCGCTGCCGAAAGAGAGTTCGACTTAAGATGGCCGTTTGTGCCGTTCCGATAGATTGGAACTAAAAAACTAACTGCAACGATAAACAAAAAGCAGCCGTTAAGCTGCTTTTTGTTTAATAATTTTAGTGGAAACCATCAGTGAAAGGGGATACAAGCTCGCCTACCGTTTCGTTGGTCAGGGATAGAAGATTGGAAAATCTGCCCTGTTCTTGAAATACCCTTCTGCCAATCTGACAAACCAATGAATTTCACTAAAGAACTAAATCTAATATTCTAACACAGCTCAGGATTAATTTTGTTCCCGAAAAGTAATAATTAATTTTCTTACTTATCGACTACTATCTTCCCCTGTTTGCGTTGATTTCCCCCATCAGACATTCAAACGAAATTGTATCCTGATTATTGGATTCCGGCTAAAAAAATGCTGGAATACATTAGCAGAAGAATGACAAACAAAAAACGCCGGCTATTGACCGGCGTTTTTTGTTATTTACTGTTTCTGATCTAAAGATCAGAATATATTTGAAATCTTAATTATTAGATATGATCCTCATTGAATAGAAAGATCTCCATACGAACACAAGAGCAATAATGAAGAATATTGCTCCCACATATGGTGCGATATTTCTGAATGACTCAGAGATCGCGATCTCCATAGCAAGCAATCCAAATAATGTTGTGAACTTGATTATCGGATTCAAAGCTACTGAAGATGTGTCTTTATAAGGATCACCAACTGTATCACCAACCACTGTTGCATCATGAAGTGGTGTGCCTTTTTCTTTAAGATCAACTTCAACAACTTTCTTTGCATTATCCCATGCACCACCTGCATTAGCCATGAACATTGCCTGGAACAATCCGAATAAAGAGATCGAGATCAGGAAGCTGACGAAGAATGCAACCGGAGCTGTATTTCCGCTTGGTGTAGGAGCTGATAAGAATGCTATAGCAAGAGCGAAACAGAAGATAGTTATAAATATATTGAACATACCTGTCTGCGCATATTGAGTACAGATCTTTACAACTTCTTTTGATGTTTCGATCGAAGCTGAAGCTCCTGCTGAATCATCAAGCTTTATATTTTTCTTGATGTACTCAACTGCTCTGTAAGCTCCTGTTGTTACTGCCTGAATTGAAGCTCCGGTGAACCAGTATACTACTGAACCACCGACTAGGAATCCTAAAATAGAGAACGGATTTAGAATGCTTAATAAAGCTTCCGGTTCAATATGTAGTGTATTTTTAATAACAAGTATTAAAGAGAATATCATAGTTGTAGCACCAACAACTGCTGTACCGATCAGCACCGGCTTAGCCGTTGCTTTGAAGGTATTTCCTGCTCCGTCGTTTGCTTCCAGGTAATGCTTGCCTTTTTCAAAATCAGGCTTGAAACCATAATCTTTCTCAATCTCTGCAGAAATATTCGGAATAGTTTCAATTAATGAAAGCTCATAAATTGACTGCGCATTATCTGTAACAGGTCCGTAAGAGTCTACTGCAATTGTTACAGGACCCATTGAAAGGAAACCGAAAGCAATAAGTCCAAATGCAAAGATAGCAGGATATGCCATCTGAGTTTCGACCGGGATCATTGTGCTAGCGTAGTAACCAACGAACATTAATACAAGAAAAACCATACCGATCCAGAAAGCACTGAAGTTACCGGCAACTAATCCGGAAAGAATATTAAGAGATGCACCGCCTTCTCTTGAAGCCTGAACAACTTCAGAAACGTGCTTTGATTTTGGCGATGTAAATATCTTTGTGAATTCAGGTATAAGCGCGGCACCAAGAGTACCACAGCTGATTATAATTGAAAGCGTCATCCAGAGATTATTTGGTAAATGTCCAAGCATGACTTTGCTGATTATAAATGTTACTATAATTGAAAGAATAGATGTGATCCATACAAGCCATGTTAACGGCTCTTCAAAATCCATATCTTCTTTTCCCTTATGCTTTACTGAAGTAATTGCTCCGTTGATCCAGAATGCAACAATAGATGTGATGATCATGAGAATTCTCATTGCGAATATCCATGTCAGCAATTCTTTTTGGAATTCAACATCAGTTACTGCAAGAACGATAAAGCTGATAAGGGCAACTCCTGTTACTCCGTATGTTTCAAATCCGTCTGCTGTTGGACCTACTGAATCACCTGCATTATCACCTGTACAGTCAGCAATAACACCGGGGTTTCTCGGATCATCTTCTTTAATGTTGAAGAAGATCTTCATAAGATCAGAACCGATATCAGCAATCTTAGTAAAGATACCGCCGGCAATTCTTAATACTGAAGCGCCTAAAGATTCACCGATAGCGAATCCGATAAAGCTTGCTCCAGCATATTCTCTCGGGACATAAAGAAGGATCAGAAGCATCATGATAAGCTCAACGCAGATAAGCATAACTCCGATGCTCATACCTGCATCAAGTGGAATTTTTGAAAGCTTTATTGGTTTTTTCTCAAGCGATACAAATGCCATTCTGCTGTTTGCAAGCGTGTTCATTCTGAT
>JBBRMY010000181.1:0-4547 GCA_038230595.1 Ignavibacteria bacterium | reverse complement strand
CCTCTTTTGATCGCAGGCTTTTTTGTTGCAGCGGATGCATTGCTGGATACTTTTTCCGGATTTTATACAAATAACTTTTTAACAAGATCAATTACAGGTGCTATGCTGGGTATAGTACTTCCATTTTATCTCATACCCGGTTTCGTAAAAGTAGCAGGGGATATCGGATCAGCACTGAGTAAAAATAAAACAAATAAAACATGCAGCCAAACAGATTAACTCCGGTGATAATCGGTGCAATAATTATGATCGTAGTTTCTGTTCTTCCTTTTTTGAATATGCTTTGCTGTATTGGAATACCGCTTGGTGGTTTTTTGGGAGTCAGTAATTTCTTTAAGCAGACACAAAAGCTGAATACACCATTTGAATCAAAGGACGGAATGCTTATAGGTCTGTTCAGCGGAATTCTTGCCGGAATATTTGTTGCAGGGATAAATCTTATGTTCACACTATTCACTCATATAAATCCGATAAATGATATGCTTGATCTTTTTGCCCAAATGAAATTAAGCATTGATCCGGGAGTTGAGAATTACATGAACAAGCTTTCAGCAGAATATAATGACAGAGGCTTTTCACCTACACTTACTATTTTTCAGCTCATAACTAATATTATTTTTTATCCGCTTTTCGGAATGATAGGAGCAATGATAGGAGTTTCAATTTTTAAAAAAAGAATAAATAAGCCAATTATCTGATCTATGTTTGAATACAGCGGTGCTCTTCATATACATTCAACTTATTCTGATGGTACAGGTACAGTAGAAGAAATTGCAGGTTATGCAAATGAATGCGATCTTGATTTCATTGTTATGACCGATCATAATAATATGAAAGCAAAAAATAACGGAAATGAAAAATGGTTCAGTAAGACTATGATGATCGTTGGATATGAAGTAAATGATGTGTATAACAAGAACCATTACCTTGTAATGGGAATGAATGAAACTGTAGGATCGTTTAAGCTTTTAGAAGACGGAGAACTTGGTAATATTCTTTCTGCAAATGAGTATGTAACAGAGATCAATAAAAAAGGCGGCTTCGGATTTATTGCTCACCCCGACGAGAAAAGAGATCACATTCCTGATCATCCGTCTTATCCCTGGAATGCATGGGACTCTGATGATTTCACCGGTATAGAAATATGGAATCATATGAGTGAATGGGTAGAGGGTTTAAATGAAAAAAATAAGCTGAATAGATTTATCCATCCTTTAAGATCGATCATTTCACCTCAGGAAGTTACTTTAAAAAAATGGGATAATCTTAATGCTGTTAGAAAAGTCACAGCAATCGGCGGAGTAGATGCTCATGCCCATAAGCAAAATATAATGGGATTTTTTGAAGTTGAGATATTTGCCTATAAGATCCTTTTTAAATCAATTCGTACACATGTGCTTCTTGATGAGGAAATTGAAATTGGCAGTAAAGATAATTATGAGAGAGATAAAAATAAGATCCTAAAAGCATTAAAAGAGGGAAGCTCTTTTATAGTAAACAGTTATCATGGCTCAGGAAAAGGATTTAGATTTTTTGCAGAGTATGACGGAATTTCTTATTGCATGGGTGAAGAGATAAAGTTTGATAAAAGTAAGAACAAGAATATTATTCTACGGACTTATCTTCCTGAATCTGCCCGGATACGTTTGATTCAGAATGGAAAATGTAAAGATGAGCTGGATGGTATAGATTGTATCTGGGATTCAGATGAGACCGGAACATACCGGATCGAATGCTGGAAAGAAGAAAAAGGCTGGATCTTTTCAAATCATATAAGGGTAGTTGATGCAGGAGCTAATTAATTTAAGACAGTATAAAAAAAGAAATGCATCTGTAAATTCGAATTGCGGAGTCTTTGGGATAGCAAATCACAGTGAAGCTGCAATTATGACTTATTATGGATTGCATTCACTGCAACACCGTGGTCAGGAAGCAGCAGGTATTGTATCATGTGAAAAAATTAATGATACGGAAAAGTACAGGTTCAATCTTCATAAAGACCATGGTCTGGTTCTTAGCGTTTTTAATGAAAATATTTTAACAGATACACTTAAAGGAAATTCTGCAATAGGTCATACTAGATATTCTACTACAGGCTCCTCGGATAAGCGAACGAATATTCAGCCTTTTAAAGTAATTTATAAAAGCGGTAATCTTGCTCTTTCTCATAATGGAAACCTGACCAATACAAAAGCTTTGCGTGAAAGCCTTCAGGATAATGGTACATTATTTCAAACAACAACAGACAGTGAGCTAATACTTCATCTTATTGCAAGAAGTAAAGAAACAGCTGTTGAAGATAAAATTAAGGAAGCATTTTCAAAGGTTGAAGGCGCATACTCGATCTGCATACTTACAGATACAAAGCTGATTGCAGTGAGAGATCCTCATGGAGTTCGTCCATTCTGCGTTGGAATTCTTGATGACAAGAGCAGTATTTTTACTTCTGAAACTTGTGCGCTGGATATTATTAATGCTGAATATCTCAGAGAGGTTGAACCGGGTGAAATGATAGTCGTTGACACCACCGGAAAAAATAATAACCTGGAAAGCTATCAGCTGAAAAGTCTGAAAAAATATCATCACTGTATATTCGAATATGTTTATTTCTCAAGACCTGATAGTCAGGTATTTGGTGAAAAAGTTGATAAAGTAAGAAGAAGGATAGGGAAGAGTTTGGCTCTGCAAAGTCCTCCTCCCTTTAAGTCGGAAGATGATAAAAAACGGGTTGTCGTTATCAATGTACCTGACTCTTCCAATACTGCAACACTGGGATACTTTACTGAAAGCGTAAAGCATAATAATGATATCAAGAATGAAATAGGTTTGATACGAAGCCATTATGTCGGGCGTACTTTTATTCAGCCGGGTCAGGATAAAAGGGAAATGAAAGTAAGAACAAAGTTCAATATTGTAAAGGGAGTTCTTGCTGAAAGAAAGGTGGTAATTGTTGATGATTCAATTGTTAGAGGAACAACTTCAAAGCTTCTTGTTGGACTTATAAAAAAAGCAAAACCGAAGGAAATACATATGAAAATAACTTCTCCACCCGTTATTTCCCCGTGCTATTATGGAATGGATTTCCCTTCAAAAAATGAGTTGATAGCCAACAAGCAGGATGGAGATATTAATAAAATTAAACAAGAGCTGGGAGTTGATGAACTTTCATATCTTACATGTGATAACTTGCTGAGTGCTGTACCGTATACTAAGCCTGAAACAGGATATTGCACTGCCTGCTTTACAGGAATTTACCCCATCCCTGTTGAAGAAACCGGGGAAATGAATAAAGAAAATTTTGACGACTAAAAACATATGAAACTTACAAAAGTACAAAAAGAATTTCACAGCTCAAGAAGAAAAGAGCTTTTAAAAAAAACAGGCAAAGATTCACTGGTTATTGTATTCAGTAATACTCATTACACTGAGTCATACGATGCAAATTATGAGTTCAAGCAAAATAAGAATTTCTTTTATCTGACAGGATTTCAGGAGCCAAATGCTGCGCTTGTAATGTCATCGGAGGGAGTGCCTTACACTGACAAAAAGTCAGGAAAAGTTCTAAAGTCAAATGAACTTTTATTTGTTCAGAAAAAAGATCCTGTTGCAGAAACCTGGACAGGAAGAAGAATGGGCACGGACAATTCTGAAAGTGATCTCGGAATTAAAACGTCTTTTGACAATTCTGCTTTAAGCTCATTTCTGAATATTTTGCAGCGTCCGAAATATAAGAGGCTTTATATAAATTTAGTTGATGCCATTTCTCTGAAAGGTGAATTGAGTAAAGCAATATTCTCAATGCTTGATAGTTTGCATCTAACAGCTGCACATATGGAGATAGTTGATATTTCTTATACTCTTGGCTTGATGAGAAAAAAGAAAACTCCGTTTGAAATTGCAATGCTGCAGAAGGCATGCGATATAACATGTGATGCTTACAAAATAACTATACCTCAGATTCAGCCGGGTCTTTTTGAGTTTCAGGTGCAGTCAATGCTTGAATTTAATTATAAATTTCTTGGAGGGAATGATACAGCATATGGCTCTATTGTTGCTTCCGGAAATAATGCGAACATTCTTCATTATGAAGAGAACAGCATGGAGCTTAAAAAAGGTGATCTTTTGCTAATCGATTCAGCAGCAGAATATTATTATTACTCTTCTGATGTAACGCGAACTTTTCCTATCAGCGGAAAATTCACAAATGAGCAAAGGCTTATTTATAACATAGTTCTGAAAGCAAATAAGGAATGTATAAAAGCATGTAAGCCGGGTGTTAAGATGACTCAGCTTCGCGACCTTAGCAATAAAGTAATGTTCAGTGCTCTAAAAAAAGCAGGGTTTAATTTGGATCTGAAAACTTATCAGCAGCATTCAATTCATGGAGTCGGACACGGGCTTGGCTTGAATACTCATGATGCAAGTCCACATAGCATAACATCGACATCAGATTACGATACACTAAGAGAAGGTGATGTTGTAACTATTGAACCAGGCTTGTATTTTCCTGAAGATTCCAAAACAGTTGATAAAAAATACTGGGGTAT
>JBBRMY010000180.1:0-4551 GCA_038230595.1 Ignavibacteria bacterium | reverse complement strand
GAAGTATAGAGGGAGCAGCTCCAAATGAAATTACATCTGAAAGTGAATCTAGTTCAACTCCGAACTGGCTCGCTGAATTAGTAAGACGGGCAGCAAGACCATCAACTGCATCAAAGAGCGAAGCATAAACTATAAGCCAAGCAGCAAGTTCAAAGTTTCCTCCGAATGCCTGAATGATAGACATAAAGCCGCAGAAGGCATTGAGTATTGTGAACAGACTCGGAATAAAGTTACGCGGAATATAGATCATCTCATTTTTTAAATTTCCGCAATTATTGATTCACCGCCGGCAACAATATCGCCGATCTTAACTCTGATCAATGCATCCGGTCTTATCATCATATCAACGCGTGAACCGAATTTGATCATTCCAAATCTTTCACCTGCTTTTACATCATCATTTTCTTTTATAGTATAAACAATTCTTCTGGCAACAAATCCTGCGATCTGCTTGAAAAGAATTTTTTTATTATCCGAAGAAGTTATTCCTATTTCTGTTCTTTCATTCCTGTCAGAAGACTTATGATCGAAGGCAACAACATAATCCCCTTTTATATATTTGAGGTAAGTAACTTTTCCTGTAAGAGGAATTCTGTTCACGTGAACATTAAGAGGTGAAAGAAAAATGCTTATCATTTTCAGCGGCTCGCCTTTTGTAAAAATATTATCTTCTTTATTAACTATGTCTTCGATCAGAACTATCTTTCCATCACCCGGAGAAATAATTTTTCCGTTAACAAATTCTGCCGGCAGTTCTCTTTCAGGATCGCGGAAGAAATAAAGCGTGAAAAGCAGGAGAAGAAATCCGAGAAGAAAAAATAATATTTTCAGCCAGTGGTTTGCAACTACGAAATGAACACCTATAAATATAAAAGAAAGAATTACAAATTTTACAATTACATCGGTACCGTATTTGGTAAGTTTAAACACAAATTGAATTTAATTTTTTTGTCATTCCAGCATGTTTTTAGCTGGAATCCATGTATTAATCTAAAAAGAGTACTACTGTCGTCCCCGAATGTTTTTATCGGGGATCCCAAACTTCCGCGAAGCGGTGAATAAAAAGCTTTTATTTGCCCCGACCTTTAGGTCGGGGCAGCTTAATTTAAATTGGGCTTTAGCCTAACCAATAATTTTGATTCGGCTAAAGCCGGTTTCTAATAATTTGTACCCCGACCTAAAGGTCGGGGCAAATAAAACCATATATGAATAAAAGCAGACGCAATAAATTGCGTCTCTACATATGGTTGTTGGTGGAAAAGCAACACTAACAACGGCACAATATACAAATTTTTAACTCAGTCGTTTTTCTATCTCTTCGTAAGCTTCTTCAACACCGCCCATGTCAAATCTGAATCTGTCCTTATCAAGCTTCTTTCCGGACTTATTATCCCATAACCTGCATGTATCCGGTGATATCTCATCTGCTAAAATTATTTCACCGTTATTTCTTCCAAACTCCAGCTTAAAATCAACAAGGTCAATTCCCTTTTCAGAAAAAAAATCTTTGAGGAGATCATTTATTTTAAATGTGAGATTCTTAATTACAGATAACTCATTGAATGTTGCAAGCTTCATTCTGTATATATGCTCATCTGTAAATAACGGGTCACCAGCCTCATCGGACTTATAATAAAATTCTATCAGCGGCTTTTCAAGCTTTTCACCTTCGGTAAATCCAAACTTTTTCACAAGGCTTCCTGCAGCAATATTCCTGCAGACTACTTCCACTAAAATAATTTCTACTTTCTTAACAAGCATTTCATTTTCCGAGATCTTACCAAGAAAATGAGTTGGTATCCCTTTGTTATTTAGAAATGTGAAGATAGCTGTAGAAATGGAAGTGTTCCTGATGCCTTTATTTTTTATACTGTCTTTTTTAATTCCGTTGAAAGCAGTAGCATCATCCTTAAACTCCTGGATATAATTATCATTATCGCCTTTAATGGAGAATATTCTCTTAGCCTTGCCTTCGTAAATAAGCGAATCTTTCACAGAATAAGAAATAGTTACATGAAATTAACTATTTTAGAGGTGATTTTCTATTGTAAAGCGGGAATAAGAATTGAATGAATATTAAAATAAATTGTCATCCCCGAATGCTTTTGTTGGGGATCCCGGAATAGAAAGTGAGATAGTATTCATGCAATGCTCGCGTAGGCGCGAAGAAAAGCATACAAAAATTATATAACGCGAATTTATCGGAACATCATCAACAGCTATCTGCTTTTCACCGCTTCCCATCCAATCATTGCGGTCTTTCTGTTCGCACCCCAGTGATATTGTCCGAATTGCCCGCTTGATTGTATTACACGATGGCATGGAATAAGATAAGCTACAGGATTATCTCCAATTGCGGTTCCGACTGCGCGGAATGCGGAAGGATTATTTATTTGCTTCGCGATCTTTCCGTAAGTAACGAGCCTGCCTTCAGGGATTTTCAGAAGTGATTCCCAGACTTTCAACTGAAACTCTGTACCTTTGATATGTAATTTTATTTCATTCAGCTTACTCCAATCATGAGTGAAAACATACAGAATGTTTTGCTGAATAAGATCGGTCATCTGCTTATACTTCGCATTCGGAAATTGCTTCTTTAAATATTTTAATCCCTCATATTCGCTGTCAGCAAATGAAACATGGCAGATACCTTTCGGAGTTGATGCTACTAAGATATTTCCAAACGGACTTTCGGCAAAGCTGTAATTTATTGCAAGGTCAATTCCGCCATTCTTGAATTCACCAGGAGTCATACCTTCTATTTTTATGAAAAGATCATGCAATCTTCCTGTGCCGGAAAGTCCGGTATCAAAAGCAGCCTCCATTAGAGTTGCCTGATCACTTAGAATATTTTTTGCATGTTCGAGAGTAATATACTGAAGGAATTTTTTCGGACTAACACCTGCCCACTCAGTGAACAGTTTTTGAAAATGGAATGGGCTGAGATGAATTTTTTCTGCAACAGTATCAAGGTCCGGCTGCTCTTTAAAATTCTTTCTGATAAAACTTATTGCCTCTTCGATGCGTGAATAGTTTGATGTGTTTTGCTGTATCATATTATTTGTCGTCTTTTAATTTACATACAAAGATACAATTGTATGTAATACGAATCGACCCGTTACTTGCTATTTTATTTTTTCGGGATGAATGGATCCTGTTTGCCGTTTTCTTTTTGTTAACCATTTGCTGATCTTAAAGATACTGAATACAATCAGGAATATTGTTATTATTCCCATAACAACAGGTATGATAAAGGACAGGATCGAGAATGCAACTGAAGCGGCATTTTCTGAGCTCGTAACAATAAAATTTCCGGCACCTGCAGTAGTTGATGTTGAAATAGCTCTTGTAGCAACAGTGCCTGCTGCAACAATACCTGCAGTTCCACCTCCCGCAATTATGCCAAGAACCCATTTAAGAGTTGGATCTATGTCACCTAAAAATGATACTGCCAGTAATGAACCTGCAACAATTGCCAAAGGCTTCGCAACAAGATCAAGAGCATGATCAAGCCAGGGAACATAGTATGTTCCGGCTTCAATGAGAGTAGCAGTAAGAAATATAGCAAAGGATATCCAGGTTCCCATCCATGCAAAGCCATCAGAGAAATGAGCTAAGCTGATCTGAGATGCAATATTTGCGACGAGCAGAGGAACAAATGTCCTGAACCCGCAGCTTGCTGCAAGTGCAATTCCAAGAAATATACTAATTGCGTATTCCAAAACTTATTATCCAGTTTTAATTTTACTTCTGATTACAATATGTAAGATTAAAGCGAGAGTGGATATTCTAATTTTTATCATAAAAACAAAAAAGCCTCGTTACAGTATGTAACGAGGCTTTTTTTGCAGAGAGAGAGGGATTCGAACCCCCGGATACCGAAGCATCAACGGTTTTCAAGACCTTTGCTTTTCTTTTATTTCTCTTATTATTTAAAGTTTTTTATAAATAATAACTAACCAGTTTACTAACCACAGCAGAAATAGATTGAATATAATATAATTTACAATATTTATATCATATTATCAAATATTTTTATCAAATATTATTATCAAATATTATTGTCATATTTCCCTTTTAGATAATAATGAAAATAATGGTCTACCTGTATTGACACCAATTTCAGTGTGAATTGTCAAGATTTCAAATACTTATCAATTGTTCATTTTAGGTATAGATTGTTTGGAGAAGGTCATACATTAATAGAAGTAAAAAGTACTAAAATGAATTTATATTTAAGGGAAGCGACTTAGAAATTAAGTACATCTTTCCAATATTTTGAGTCTGCTTCACTTCTTAAAGTGAAGTATAAAAATCTGCACAATATCCAGCAATCTTTTTATAGATCATTGTTTATTATTGGAAAAATATTAATCAAATAATTATTTGCTACTACACAAAACTGCACGGCATTTGTTGGATATGATAAATTATTTATTTTTTCACAGGATTAAAACAATAAATTTAATTTACAATCAAGAATCTAAAATGAAAACTCAGATTACAACAAAAGTTAAAACTTCATTAACTGCAAAATAATTTTTGATTATT
>JBBRMY010000179.1:0-4555 GCA_038230595.1 Ignavibacteria bacterium | reverse complement strand
TTGTACTGCCTTTTCCGGTGTTGTTGCTTCCTGCTGTTCCTTCGTCATAGAATGATAATCACTTTTAGCAAAAAGATTTGATGTAAGTAAAAAAAGGAATAATACTGATATTTTAACAGTACATTTCATGATCAGAATTTAAATGAGAAACCAAATTTTAACTGCCTTGGTGTATTATACCTTGCCGGATTATACGGATAAGGTGTTATAGGAGCCTGCAGTTCAGGATACAATGGATCGTTATATATATTTGGAGTCGCATCTCCGAATTCATATGCCTTACCTGTTACCGGGTTTATTATTGTAGCATTTTTAGTGTCAAATAAATTTGTGATCGATAAACTTAAAGTAAAATCAGTTTTTAAGATCCTGAAATATTTATCTATATCCAGATCTACATAAAACCAGTTTTGAGAAACCTGCCCGTTTATATTGTTAAAGTCATCCGTAAATTCAGGTCTGCCATTGTCTAATGTTCCGGACCTTATCTGTTGAGTATATCTTTTTCCTGACTGGAAAAATATTCTGGTTTTTAAAGTAATATCATCAAGAATATTTCTTCCGAAACCAAAAAGTCCTTTACCTTTTTCAATATTAAAGAAAAGATTTGCTGATGCCTGTAGAGGTCGATCCCAGCTTAAGAAAATTTCAGAAATATTTTCATTTGCTCCGCGGGTTATAACTAAAAATCCTGCGTCTGAAGTCGTACTCTTTCCGGTTGCTACTGAATAAGCGAAGTTAATTCTGCCATTAAACCAATTGCCTATTCTTTTCTGGAATTCAATTTCTAAACCCCGGGTTCTTGCATAATCCTGATTAAAATAAGTAATAAATGACTGCCCGATCAGTCTGCCACTGTTAAAAGTAACACTTTTAGTAGCAACATAATCATAAATATTTTTATAATATGCAGTAACAGTAAGTACATCATCATTAGTGAACTGATTTCTAATACCAAGCTCATATGATACTGTAGTTTCGGGATTCAGATCCGGATTACCAAATTTCTGATATGATGATTGTGCAGATTGAGGATTTAATTTTGAATAAACAAATTGTGGCTTGGGTCTTTTATTAAAATGTCCGTATGAGAAAAATAAAGTCTGATTATTTGTTATTGGGTGCGAAATACCAATTCGAGGTGAAAGTCTTCCTTTCCATCTTCTCCCAAATAAACTGTAAGTATCGTCAATATAATTTTGCCTTATAGTTGCATTTATAGTTTGAAGAGTTGAATCCTTTATAGCATCATCTACAAATTTACCCGGGAACCAATAATCAAATCTTAAGCCATAGTTAATGATCATCCCTTTATATGTAAGACTATGCTGAGCATACATATCACCAAAAGCAGGATAAACTTTATAAACATCATTGTTTAATCCAAAAGGTCTGACCCACGGCTGAGTAATATCAATCAACTGCATTTCCTGAAAGCTTGTTTCTATTCCTGCTTTTATCTTATTTTTAGATGAAAAATTATGAATATAATCTGCTTTAGCAGAATATTCATCTACATAGTGATCATGCCACGTTGCTGGATTTCCCAGATCATAAAATCCGTCACCGGGAATAATTCCTGTTCTAAGACTATCTATAAAATAATAATTAAAAGGAGGTCTTATAAGATCAAGCGGCTCTACATACTGATCCCAGTTCTTTCCATTAGCATCAACGCGGAGATTGGTAAATAATTTTGTAAGCTTTAATTCATAGTATGTTTTTGGACTAGTTGTATGAGTCCATGATATCGTATGAAAAATTACATTTTGGCTATATACGTTTGCATTGTCAAGTATCTGCTGGAATGTATATTGATATCCCGGAGATGGCTCAACATATTCAAGATTTGACTGTAATGAAGATGAATTTTGATTTATGCCGATGGACTGATTAAATGAATAAGATAATTTCATTTGAGGACTTATCTTCCATGTCAGCTTTCCAAGCCAGTACCAGCTGTTATCTGCTCTTGGAGCAAATGTAGTTCCGCCAAAAATTGATGAGCTTATTCTTGAAGGCTTAAATCCGGTAACATTTGTATAATATCCGTCAGACAATCCTACAAAGAAATTGGCAAAAAATGTCAATTCTCCCGGTAAATTAATATGAAGAGGCTTTAGTAAATATTTTGTTATAGGTTCTGGTCCGCCAAAATTCGCTTCAAGCTGATCCGTATTAAAGCTTGAACCTGAATTCTTGCTTACTCCAAAATTATCTCTTTTATAAGACAGAAAGAAATTGTATCTGTCATATTTACCATCTTTTGTTCTGGCATTAATGACACCTGATGTTGCCTGACCAAATTCAGCATTATATCCGCCGGTTATTACTTCAACCTCTTCTAATGAATTTGCAGACAAATTGAGTCCAAAACCTGTACCTGATAATGGATCCTGAACGGATACTCCATCAAGTAAAACTGCATTCTCATAGCTTCTGCCTCCACGGATAAAGATCTGATTATCATCCTTTACAACTCCTGCCTGTTGTGAAACAACATCTTTAATGTCAGTTACAATTGACTTACTGATATCATCTGCAGATATAATGTGCTTACTATCTGTCTGTTCAATATCAAGAAGCGGTCTGTCTCCAACAACTTCAATTTCCTGGTCAACTGTGAATGAGGATGATTTTAATAGTATATTAAATTCTTTATCAACTCCGGCTACAACAGAAATGTTTGTATAATCAACAGTTTTAAAACCTTCTGCGCTTACTTCAATAGTGTAATTTCCGGGTGATACATTTAATATCTTATAAGTACCGTCACCTTCTGTAACAGCGCCGTTATAACTTCCTTTGATTTTCAGGACAACACCTGTTAAAGGAATTTTAGCAGAATCTGTTATAATTCCATGCAGAGATCCGGTAGCATCCTGAGAATGAGCTATTCCGCAGAACATGAAAATAAAATATATCAGTAATAATCTTTTCATTAAAAACTTTTTATTAATTCTTTAATTATAACCAAATTCGTTAATGAATACTTTTTTAATAAATGCCTTGGCTGCATTCGGGTCTCCGTTTAAGTTATAAAGTGGAACAGTAAGGTAAATAACCTTTGGATTGACCTGCGCATCTTTTATCATGACATTTATTGGTTCAAAGCATCCTCTATTCAAAAATAATTTATATATAGGTACGACTGATCCTGAGATCTTCAATCCCTTTACAGATGAAAGAGCTATTGAAGGCTTTAGAAGTGGATATGAAGGATCTCCTAAAGTAAAGTTCTCTGAAGGCAACATAAATGGTATTGAGCAAAATGTAATGCTATCAACAGGTGCAAAATTTATCAGGTTGCCCTGAGAAGAAACATTTGATGATGCAAATCCTGATGTAAACAACAATTTTCTGCCGGATTGTAAATAAAATGGCAAAGAATTCTGTGCAAGGTCAAAGTTAGCTGCATTATTTGCTCCATTGCCTGAAGTCCATATCACATAAGGAAAAAGCTTCAGTGTTTCGATAAACATTGGATTTATTACTTTTGGGATTAATGCCCCGCCATATGACTTTATATCGAGAACATCAAACTTTAACGTATCAAAAGCATTGTTATAAAAATCAATTGCTGTTCCAAGATCTGCTGAAGGTACATCCCTTATCATTAAGATCTTTGCATTTACTTTCTTTACATACCAGTGATGAGCCGTATCAGGTAAGCTTACTACAGGACTGAATGCTCCTGCATTATCCTGGGCTTTCATATATATCCTGTTATTGGCATTAAGAACAAGTCCGCTGTCTTTAGTCAAAGTCATACTATTGACATTTCCAGGTAACCTTTTGTAATGAAGTGTATCATTTAATGAAAAATAATAACTAGAGATCGTATTATTTCCATCCGGATCTGAACCTGACCATAATACCGTTGCTACAGGAAAAGTAGTATCGGGTAAATTTGTATTTGCATTAAAAGTCATGTAAGGCGGAGTATTGATAACAGGGTAATAATTTGAAGCCGGAACTGAAAGCGCTCCAAAGTTATCAACTGCCTGCACAAAAAACCTAAATGTGCTGTCCGTGCCATTAATGCTCAGTACAAAAGTACTGTCATTTTTAGTAGTGTATCCCCAGTTAACCGAATCAAAAGATATTCTGAATCCAACTACAAATCCGTCCGGATCATCTCCCCACCATGCGATCTTTTTTAAAGTAGTTCCCGGAGTAATAATACTATCAGGAAATATAGATAAATGAGCCACTGGTGGTTTGTTTTCAACCGGTCCGACAACTGAATTAGAGCATGAATATATTAAAACTGCAAACAGGAATACAATTATATAGCTTAAATATTTTAGCAATCTGTATTTTTTTAAATAATCCCGCTGCTATTAACAGCGGGATTAAAGTTTATCATAATTATTTAACGAGCACCATTCTCTTAGTATCTGCAAACTTAGAGCCGTTTACTCCTGCTGATTCAATTCTGTAGAAGTAAATGCCGCTTGACAGACTTGATCCGTCAAAGCTCACATTATAAGATCCTGCAGTCATGAACTGGCTTACAAGTGTATTAACTTCTTTTCCAAGAATATCATAAACT
>JBBRMY010000178.1:0-4605 GCA_038230595.1 Ignavibacteria bacterium | reverse complement strand
TGATCCCGATTTTCTTGTAGAACGCACTTCCTTGATCGAATCATTGAAAAATTTCGATGAAGCCGGTAAAACTTCAAATGCCGAGCATCCTTTTTTCGGCGAGTTAACATCTAAAGAATGGGATCAGCTTATCTGGAAGCATGTTGACCATCATTTAAGACAATTCGGAGTCTAAAGAAATAAAATTTAATTTTATAATATAATTATGCAAAGCTTATTCAATAAATCTGACAATGAAGAAATTATTGCAAGAATTGAAAAACTTTCTTCAAATTCCACCCCTATATGGGGTAAGCTTAATGTTTCGCAAATGATGAAGCATACAGAGATAGGCATTAGGATCGCATTTGGAGAAATTAAGCTAAAAAGAAATTTGCTTGGAATTCTTTTTGGTAAAATTGCAAAAAGAAAACTTTTGTCAGATGAACCGATTGGAAAAAATCTTCCCACAGATAAAACGTTTCTCAATTTTGGGGAGCCGGAATTTGAAGAAGCCAAAAGCAGTCTTATTAATAGAATTAAACAATTTACAAAAAATGGAGAATCAGGTATTACAAAAGAAACTCACCCGTTTTTCGGTGAGCTTACCACTGCAGAATGGGATAAGTTGAACTGGAAACATCTTGATCATCATTTACGACAATTTGGAGTTTAATTTGACGAGTTTATTTGATACGCAATCAAATCATGAGATAGTCCTGAGAATAGAAAAGCTTACAAAAGATTCTATTGCTAAATGGGGAAAGATGTCAGTTAATCAAATGATTGAACACGTTGTCATGCATTTAAAAATGACATCAGGGGAAATAAAAGTAACCAGAAGTTTTACCGGAAGAATATTTGGTTTAATTTTCAAAAATATTTTCTTATATAAGAATAATGTTATAGGTAAAAACCTGCCTACTCATGAAAAATTGATCCCGGAAGGCAATCCTGATTTTAACTTAATGAAAAAGGATCTTATAAATTCTGTGAGTAAATTTTCAATATTAGGAGCAAATAATATTGGTAAGGATAGTCAGCACTATTTTTTTGGAAAGCTTTCAGATAAGGAATGGGATATTTTAATGTGGAAGCATCTGGATCATCATTTAAGACAATTCGGAGTTTAATTAATATACAATAACATTGATTTGCTTCTCGTTCCCAATCCCATGATTGGGAGCACAAAAACAATTACCCTTCTTCCTTTTTATCAATTCTAATAAATATTAATTTACACTAACCCAACAATTCACATTTGAAAATTCTATTACATTATTTAAAAAATTATAAAAAGCTTATTTATTTAGCTTTATTTCTTGCAGCAGTAAATCAGGTATTTTCTCTTTTAGATCCGTATTTTTTCCGTTTAATAATCGACGGATATGCAACCAAATTTCATGATTACGACCAGGAACATTTCTTTAAAGGAGTAGGACTTCTTCTACTTGGAGCGATGAGTGTTGCATTCATTTCCAGAGTTGCTAAAAACTTTCAGGACTATTATATAAATAATATAACTCAGAAGTTAGGTGCAAAAATATATTCAGATGGTCTTGCGCATTCACTTGAACTTCCCTACCAGGTTTTTGAAGATCAGAGAAGCGGTGAAACTCTCGGCAAGCTGCAAAAAGTTAGATCCGATGTTGAAAGACTTATTTCTACTGCCATAAATATTCTTTTTACTTCTATAGTCGGGCTTATATTTGTTATTGTTTATTCCTTTACAGTTCACTGGGTTATAGCGCCAATATTTCTTGCAACTGCTCCATTGATCGGATGGATAAGCTCAAAACTCAGTAAAAAAATTAAAGTAATTCAAAAAAGTATTGTCGGACAGACAAATGCTCTTTCAGGATCTACAACTGAATCACTAAGAAACATAGAGCTTGTAAAAAGTCTTGGTCTTGCTGAACAGGAAATAACAAGATTGAACAGCACAACTGATAAGATACTTCAGCTAGAGCTTCAAAAAGTAAAATATATCCGCAAGCTCAGCTTTCTTCAGGGTACAATGGTGAATATGCTGCGAAATCTTCTTTTGCTACTCCTTTTATATCTCATATTCATTGAGCAGATCACATTCGGACAGTTCTTTTCATTGTTCATTTATTCATTCTTTATATTCGGACCGCTTCAAATGCTTGGCGATGTTGTAAATGTTTATCGTGAAGCAGAAGTATCGCTGAATAATTTTGAAGATATTATGAATATGCCTAAAGATATTAAGCCCGCTCATCCGGTCAGGATCGAAAAAATTAAAGAACTTGAATTCAGAGATGTCTCATTTAAGCATCTTTCAGCGACTACTAATGCTCTTAATAATATTTCATTTAAAACAGGCACAGGTAAAACTGTTGCTTTCGCAGGACCATCAGGCTCAGGAAAAACGACACTTGTAAAATTATTAGTCGGGCTTTATAAGCCGGGCTCTGGAAATATTAAATATAATGGTACAAATGAAGATCAGATAGATCTGGATATGCTCAGAGAGCATATAGGCTTTGTTACTCAGGACTCACAATTATTTTCCGGCTCAATAAGGGAGAATCTATTGTTTGTAAATCCAACAGCAACTGATGAACAGATACTTGATGTATTAAAGCGTTCTGCATGTCAGGGACTTTTGGCAAGAGCTGATAAAGGATTAGATACAGTTATCGGAGAAGGTGGAGTAAAAGTGTCAGGTGGAGAAAAGCAAAGACTTTCAATTGCTCGTGCGCTTCTCAGAAAGCCAACAATGCTTATATTCGATGAAGCAACTTCATCACTGGATTCTATAACTGAGGAAGAGATAAGCAATACGATCAGAGCCGTATCTGCAAGTGAAGATCATATTACTATTATGATCGCTCACAGATTGTCAACTATACTCCATGCAGACATGATCTTCGTACTTGAAAAAGGTCATATCATAGAGCAAGGTACTCACTCCGAGCTTCTCAATCTGAAAGGACTCTACTACGCTATGTGGCGTCAGCAGATCGGTGAAAAAAGAAGTGATGGTACCCCTAACGGAAAAGATCCCGGAAAAACTGTAAATGAAAAAGTAAAAGTATAGTTTAAAACATTCTACATTTATTAACCTCATTCAAGCTAAAAAATGCTTTTTATAGCGTTTTTTAGCTTTTTTTATAATCAAAAAAAAATTCTTTTTCTACAACTCTCCAATACTTTCTTTGGTAGTTCATACCGATTGGATTAATTTATGAATGAATATCATGAGTTATAAATGATTTCGAATTTAAATAAATTAAAACATTAAACATGAAACAATTAATTTCCACATCAGCATTGATTATTTTTAGTATTTGTTTTATTTCGGGATTAAGCTCTCAATTGGCTTTTTCACAGAACAAAGTTTCCGGAACTGCTGTATCTGAAGAGATCAGAAACCAAATTGAAGATCCTCATGTAACAGAAGTTCTAAGAAATCTTAAGATAGCAAGAACTGCCGGCGACATGACTGCAAAGGAATTCTGGGAAAGCAGGCTTAATGATTTAACTCATCCACAGATAATTCAGGAAAGCAAAAGCAATCTTACAGGTAAAAAAGAAAATTCCTCAAACCCAAACAATGGTAAGGTATTCAACTTTACACAGTTAACAAATGCAACTGTTTCGGCTAATGCAATTTCCAGAGAAAGAGTTAGCGGTCAGATATATTCAGTACTCGGAGTTAATGGAGGGTTCTTTCCTGACACTTTAAAAGTTCTGAGATCTACAAATAACGGAGTAACATTTAATCAGATCTTCTCAATTACATCCACAGGTCCGGTTTTTAAAATAGCTAATAACGGTATTGATGTTGAAGCAGTTTCAAGAGGTGATTCGACATATGCCTTTATAGGTATTTCATACTATTATGGTACTTTAAATGTTTCATCCGTTATCCGCTTAAGGCAGGATGGAGGAATGATAAGTGAAGTTATCTTTCCTACTAATACAACAAACAAATACTTTAATGCCAGGGTGACCAGCGACAATGCAGAATATACAACCGGAGCTTATGTTTATTTTTCCACAGTCCTTGATTCAGGAACTACACCCGTCAGAAACATAAGATCAAAATTAGGTATAATAAAAAATCCTTTTGCTTATAATATGACATTAACTGCCGGATACCAGGATCCTACAGCCGGTAATTATGCTTTTAATATTTCAGGTTCAGCCCCGGATACAGCGAAATTTGAAACTGATATTGCCTTTCTTGAAAGTAATACTTCTTCTGATCAGCTTTATACATGTACTGTTATAAGAGGATCCAATGCTTTCAGCGGGTCCAGTCTTTACTTTTCAAGAAGCACAAATTACGGAGCAACTGCGCCAACATTATTTCAAACACTTGATGGTACTTATCTTAAGGAAAGTCCTAGATTAGCTGCTGATGGATATTTAAATAACTCTTTAGTAGTAGTTACCCGAAGACTTTTTGCTGGCGGTGACTGGGATCCATATTATTTTTATACACCCGATATGACAGTTGCTAGTCCGGTTTTTGGAACAGGTTATGTGAACTCATCAGCTGATACAACATACGGAGTATCAGTTGCAGCTAATTACAGATCAAATGCAAATACATATCTCTTTGCATACAATAATTTAAGGAACGGAGTAATTGGA
>JBBRMY010000177.1:0-4679 GCA_038230595.1 Ignavibacteria bacterium | reverse complement strand
GCCTCGGGAAATGCAGGTAATGACAGTCTTGATTATCCCGCATCTCTTTCAACTGTTATTGCTATAGGAGCATCTACTCCTCAGGATCAGAAAAAAGCTCCGGGTACAGGAAATGAATTTTATTACGGTGGTAATTTCGGTGATAATCTTACGGCAGTTGCTCCGATAAATTGTTATACAACTGAGATCAATGGTACTTATAATGAGAATTTCGGAGGTACTTCCTGCGCCTGCGCAAATGCATCCGGTGTTGCAGCCCTTATCCTGTCGAAAACTACCACTCTTACAAGTGTTCAGGTAAGAACATATATTTCCCGCGGGTGTGATAAAATTGATAATGTGGATTACAGCATTAATAATACATATGGAAAATGGAATGAGTACTGTGGGTACGGAAGAATAAATGCTTTCCAGTCTTTAAGATTATCTATGGGAGTTGATAGAACTCCTCCATCAATTAACCATTTGAATGTTCATTCTATAAACTCAACTTACCCGGCGAACATATCCGCTGAAATTGTTGATCAGGACGGTAGTGTTATTGATTCAGTTACAAATAAGCCCAAAGTATTTTTTAGAATAAATAAAAATAATGCAGGGTGGACTTCATATGATTCAGCAATTTACAATTCACGAGCCGGAAACAATTTCAATTTTAAGATCCCGGGACAAGGATGGGAAACTCAGGTTCAATATTATATAAAAGCATATGATGCAGCAGCAAACTATTCATTATTCCCGGCACATGGTCCTGCATCTGACAGCCTTTGCCTTTGCTATTATAAAGTAGGCTCTTTAACAACTTACACAAATGTCTTCCCTTCATTTGCAATACCTGATTTTACTTATAACCAGTCAAGCTTCTTAACTCTCCCTGCATTTGAAGTACTTGATACAAAAGTAGAAGTTTATGCAAGGCATACTTACGATGGCGATTTCGAATTAACACTTTACAGTCCCGACGCAAATTCAAACAGAAATAGAAAATGTATTGAAGCATTTAACGGAGATGCAGGTCAGGATATTACAGGTGCATCTGTGAATGATACAAATTCACTTTTCTTTAAAGACGGAACCCCTCCATATACAGGTGGATTCTTCAAGCCGGATTATCCATTCAGAGGGTTGAACGGTATTAATGCAGCAGGGAACTGGAGCGTTATAACTTATGACCGGGGACCCGGAGATGCAGGTACTGTTGATAATATAAGAATGACCCTTCTAAGAACAACGGGCACTCTCAGTTCAAATGCAAGGCTTGATACTCCGGCAGACTCTATAATTGATTATGGCTCGGCTGCAGTTACAACTGTAAAGAATTTTTATTTAAAAAATAAAGGAACATCAAGCTTATCCATACCCTTTTATTTTATTACAGGTACATATGCTTCGAAATTTTCAGTGATAAATTTAATTCCACCAATTATTGTCCCATCTGATAGCGCTTTATTCCAGGTGCAGTTTGATCCCTCAGCCCCGGAAAAGACCGGGAGTAAGCAGCCTGTGAATAGTATTGAAAGCTTTCAAAATGCTCTGCTTCAGATAAACACGGATGATCCATCGAAACCTATTTTCAAAGTTTCTTTATTAAATGATGCTCTTCTTCCGGTAGAACTTGCTTCATTTGTTTCTAATGTTACCGGAAGAAATATTAAATTAACATGGGTTACTTCCAGAGAGACTAACAATACAGGATTTGATATTGAAGTAAAATCGTCAACTTCAAATAGTTCTTTAACATGGCTTAAAAAAGGATTTGTAACAGGTATAGGAAATTCAGAAGGACCAATCGAATATACTTTCAGCGATAATAATCTGATTGCAGGAAAGTATAGTTACAGGCTGAAGCAGATAGATATTAACGGAAACTATAAGTATTTTTATCTTGAGAATGAAATTGTCATAGACCTGCCGATAACTTTTTCTCTGGGACAGAATTATCCAAACCCTTTTAATCCGGTTACAAATATAAATTATAATTTGCCGGTTGAAAGTAATGTATCACTAAAAATATTTGATATACAGGGAAGGGAAGTTTTCAGCATGGCTGAAAGAAAGCCTGCTGGTTATTTTACTTTGCGGTTTGATGCTTCTTCTTTATCAAGCGGAATTTATTTCTATAAGCTTGAAGCAAAAAATTCAGTTAATAAATTTGTTAACATCAAAAAAATGATGGTGATCAAGTAAGCATTATGTGACCTGACAGTCTATTCCTGTCAGGTCATTTTTCTCCGATATACTGTTGTCTGCCACTCACTCATCCAACCTCTTTACAATCATTTACATATCAGATAGAACAAAATTGAAAGAACTTTAGTTTATATAGTGAGTGAAAATTTTAATAAACGGCATTATAATTTCATTATTATAATGTAAAATTAATTAACAATAAAAGACTAAGTTATGAACAACGATCAAAAAGCATTTGCGGGATTTAACGTTTTCGGAGTAGGTTTAGCTGTATTTATAGCAGTTCTTGTTGTTGCAGGCTTTATTGTTAAATAATGGCTTTAAAGATTGCGTCGTAACTATTTTATAAATAAGAGAGTTATCAAAACTTCCTGAGGAATATCCAGAAAAATAATATTTACATCCAGATCTTTGAAGGAATTCAGAGTTTCACTCTTTCTTACATCATTTTCAATATATAGATTACCGGTTTTTTCTTTTTCCGTAACTGATATTCCGTTATTTCCATTAGTAATAATTACAAGATCAACATAATATCCTTTATCAAGATAATTTCTGATCGTTCCATATGAAGTTATCTCTGCATCATCTGGATGAGCAAAAACAAATACAGCTTTGGTTTTATTTTGCATTTTTGAGGAACAGGATATTATAGCTAAGAATGGCTACATGAAGAAATATCAACGGTCTGTAACAATTAGTAAGCGTGTAAAATTAGTATTATTTACCCTCAAAAACAATCACTTTTGCAGGATTTTATTAAAATCTATGATATTTTAAAAATACCTCCATTTAATTGCTACAAACAGGTCCGCTCCAATGGTGCTTAACAAAAAGCAGATACATTTATAGCTCAGTAGGAGCGTACTGTTTGTAGAAATGATAATTTCTCATTTTTATCTGATTATATTTTTAACAGTTAATATACTAAAATAGTATTTATAGTTATTAAATATATTAAATCGTTCCGGAATTTCATTTAAATTGAGTTAATATTATTTAACCAGCATTATTCAGAAAACGAAATAAGAGAGACTTTGAGGTTCACCGGATAAGAAGGGTCTAATGATCGGGATCCGCAGGCAAATCCATTATTCAGATCTGAGAAATGAATACTATAAAAATAAGTAACATTTAGCTGTGAAGTTCAGAAAATTAATTACCCAATTTTCTCCGGCATTTGTGGTTTTCACAATAATACCATATCCACTGCTATTATCCGAAGCATAATCGGTTAGCTGATCTACAAAATAAATGCTATTGAAAGTTGATGCAGTTGGAAATACTTTATACCAGTTATTTCCACCTTTCGTTGTTTTATATATCTTTGATACTGCAGCTATACCTTACCGATTAAACTTCCATTTTTTCTGTTTTTTGTTACAAAATTCCCCATGGCGAGGGTGTCGGAATTAGTTAAATTTCCTGAAGTAAAATAAACAGTCCAGGGAATTGTGATCTTATTATTCAAATTTTCCGGGGACGATGGTTATTAGTTAATAAATCTGAGATGTTTGATCTTTGAATATATTATGTGCATTTAAATAATCAAATGGATATTTAAAAAAACACTGTTGCGGCGCAACGGAACTAACAGCGTAGGGGGATTCACGAATCGCCCTCAATTCAGAAACTTCCACGAAGCGGCGTATAAAACTAACCGTATAATGGATCCCCTGAACGCTTTTATTCGTGTTGGGGCGGGGCTTGACTCCGCACGCTCTTGTTTATTTTGCACGGATTTAAAATAGATGAAAGAAGGGAATAAATAATACTGATCGACTAAAGAAGAAATTAGTATTATATCTGGCTTTTATAATACTGATGATTTTCCAAAGAAAATTTAACTTTTGTCAGTTTGGGAAATATTAAAATTGAAGGTAAAATCAATTGTACTGCTTTCTTGATCTGTAATTATACCTTTCAGGTTTATTTCAAAATCTGATATTTCATTCCTGAATATCTCTTCAGAATTTAAACACTGCAATTGTTTCCACACATTATTTCTTGCCAATAATTCCTTGCTTATGATCAGAGGCTCCGCTGTTTTAGTTTCTGAGTTGGATTCTTGCATTAAAACTCTTAATTGTTTTTCACAATTCAGACCAAATATTTTTTCACCATTGATAGCTTCTTCAATAAAGCTGCAGGAAACATCATTCACTAAATAAATATCGGTTATGTTTTCTCTTTTTATAAATTCTCTTAAATGATTTACCTTTTCAGTGTTAAAATTCAGAATAGAAGCCGGAGCTGTGATAAAAAAAATATCATCTCCAAATTTTGTTCGCAGAAAACATTCTATTTGGCAAAAGGGGCAGACTACAAAGAGCGCATTGTAAGGTTTTATCTTTTCGATCATGTTCGTCAATTCTAAGTTAGAATAATTCGGAAATTCAAAATGTAATTAGGGATTACATATATCGCAGTGCATTGGGTCTTCATGCGTTTTCATGTACGGGAATTCTTTTTCTTTTCGAACTGTGCAT
>JBBRMY010000176.1:0-4723 GCA_038230595.1 Ignavibacteria bacterium | reverse complement strand
GTGCTTTAATATGAAAATCTGAAGCCTGACTCAGATCCTCAAGGTCTGTAAATATATTTCCAAGTATAGTATAACTCTTGGCTATACCTTCATAATTACTATAGGTTTTATCTATCTCCAGCTTTTTTAAAGCGTAGTCCCGCGATCTCTCATATGAGGCAATTCCATAATAATAAATTGATACCATTGCATAAAGACGGGAAAGCAATTCGTGTGTGACTTCAAAAATATTCTGCTCTTCAATATGAGACGAAGTATGTATCTTCTTGCTCGCACTCACTTCTAAAAATTTGCAATGTTCCAGAGCTGAATTAATCACCTCATCATTAAACTTATTCTTAACAGGAATATGAGATTCTATAAATTCCCTCGTTGTCTCAATTGTTATTTTATGAATAGGAGATTGGATTTTTTTATCATGATGATGCTCTTTATTTTGCTTCTCTTTCATTTTACGGAGACTATAATATGGATACTGTATTGTCAGGAATAGTTATTTCAATGATACTGCCTTTAAAGCCATTTTCAGTAATTACACTGCAGGTCATATTTCCACTAATATTCCGGATAAGCTTGTTTACAACTGAAAGTCCAAATCCTCCTTTATCAGAATCTCTGAATAAGTCAATATTGACCTCATTATTACCGAAGTATTTAGTTATCTGTTCTTCAGTAAATCCGCCTGCATTATCTTTAAACTTTAGGATAATACAATTTCTTTCTCTATGAACATTTATTTCAATTTGAGATTCATCAGGTGAGAATTTAATTGAATTTGAAAGCAGATTATCTATTATCTGATAAACTGATCTGTAATCACTTTTAATATAAAGTTCTTCATCCCTTGATATAAGCTTTATACTTTGCTTTTTATTTGAAGAAATTAAATTGAACAAAGTGATAGATCTGTTTAATAGCTTAATAATATCAAAAGATGTTGATCTCTCTCTTGAAGCATTTGCTTTTGTTCCCGGTTCAACCAGTTCATTAAGAATATTGATAATATCATCACATGTTGTAAGAATTATCTCAGTATCCTGCAGGACATCAGGCTCATTAACTGCAGCTTGTTCACCGGTAAAATTTATTTCT
The DNA here is from genome assembly GCA_038230595.1 of Ignavibacteria bacterium. Classification (GTDB taxonomy): domain Bacteria; phylum Bacteroidota; class Ignavibacteria; order Tepidaquicellales; family Tepidaquicellaceae; genus JBBRMY01. The sequence continues at coordinate 3,631 of JBBRMY010000176.1, read as the reverse complement.
GAAAGAAGCTTGATATTACTCACTGGATTTCTGAGATCATGGGCAATTATTGAGAGAAGCTCATTTTTTTCTTTATTTGTTTTATTCAGCTCGAGATTTACTTTTTCAAGCTTATCGAGAGTTGACTTCAGCTGTTCATTTCTTAATATTTTTGCTTTATTATATATCCTGATATTTTCAAGCTCATGCAGATTTTTTAAATTTGAAATGATCCTGTCGGAATCCTGAAGTTCGATCTGTTCGGTCAGCTTCATGTAATCACTGAAATATTTGAATGAATTCTTATGATCATTCTTTATTTTATAGCATTCGTAAAGTGAAAAATAATGAGATGCAAAAAGCAATTCGTTTGAATTTTCTGAATGCTCTTCAATGGCTGCAGTAAGAATATTAATTGCCTTATCAATATTGCCAAGTTTCATATTAGTATTAGCAATTGCAAGCAGGGTAGTAAGTTCTGCACTCAGGTCATTGAATTTTTTTGCAGATTCAAGAGCTTTTGCAAAATATTCAAATGCCATGTCGTATCTCTTTGAATCAGCATAGGTGCATCCTACTGTTGTAAAAATATTGCTCTTTGAATAGTCATCATTATCTTTTTTGATCTCTAATGCCTCAATCATATACTGCAGGCCTTTATCATATTCCTTCAGATAATAATAAGACTGGCCAAGATTTCCCAGCATCGCTGCATATTTCGAATCAGATGTCGAAAAACCTTTATAAGTTTCAATTGCTTCAAGATTATAGATAAGAGACTTTTCATAGTTCTTATTTATCATCTCTGTATTCGCAAGATTTGTCAGCGAAATTGCAATTCCTTTTCTGTCGTTAAGCTTTCTGCATATATCAAGACGTTTAAGGTGCATGCTGATAGATCTTGGAATATCTCCGAAATCAAGATATAGATTACCAATAATAGAATAGCATCGGGCAAGTCCTTTAACATTGTTTTCAGTTTCATCAAGCTCAAGCTTTTCCATTACAAAGTTCCGGGACTTTTCATAATCGGCAAATCTGTAATTCAGGCTGGAAAGAATAGCCAGTAAGCCGGAAAGCAATGTATTGTATTCTGAAATTTCTTCAGGATTTGAATCTTTAATGAGCTCTTTAAGAAACTCATATTGTTTCTCAACTTCTGGAATTTCGGCAGGATAAATTATTTCAGAAACTTCATCTCTTCTGATGAATTCCTTAATATCTCTTATATTTTCTGTTATATGAAATAGCATTACATTCTTTCCGGCGCTGAAATTCCGATTATGTTAAAACCGTTTTTTAAAACCTGCTTTGCTGCAAGACAGATCTTTAATCTCGCAACTGAAAGTGACTTATTCTCTGGATCAAGAACTCTGTTATCGTGATAGAATTTATGAAACTTATCTGCAGTATCATTTAAAAAAGTAATGATCTTATGAGGCTCTAATGTTGAAGCAGCATTTTCTATTTCTTCAGGGAATCCTGAAAGAGTTTTAAGCAGATTTATTTCTTCAGCTTCTTTTATCAGGCTGTTATCAGGATTTTCATTAAGCCATCCTGAAAAATTCTCTTCTGCATTTCTTAGAATTCCGCAGATCCTTGCATGGGCATACTGCAAATAATAGACCGGATTTTTATCAGATTTTTCTCCGGCAAGTTCAACATCAAAATCCAAATGTGTATTTACACCTCTCATAACAAAAAAGAATTGAACCGCATCTGCCCCTATATCTTCAATAAGCTCTTCAAGAGAATAAACATTACCGCTTCTCTTGCTCATTTTTAAGATCTCTTCACCTTTTCTCAATGTTACCATCTGGTGAATAATTACTTTGATCTTAGAAGTATCAAAGCCGGCCTTCCTCACTCCGTAAAGAACTTCTTTATAAGTATCACCATGATCAGAGCCGAAAATATCAATTATTAGATCAAATCCTCTTTCGATCTTGTCAATATGATATGCCATATCCGGAAGGCGGTAAGTTGGCTCTCCGGTATTTTTTCTTATCACCTTATCTTTTTCAAAGCCTTCAGCTTCATCCATTTTCAGCCACAGGGCACCATCTTTTTCGTAGGCAATTTGAGAATCAATAAACTTTTGTATAAGCTTATCGATTTCTCCGTTTGCATATAGTGAGCTTTCATTGAAAAATACATCATGAGAAATACCCAGCATCTGAAGAACTTTTTTGATCTGCCGGAAATTATAACTTTCTCCTGCATTTTTAAATACATCAAGGTTCTTGCTTCCTTTTAGTTCTTCTTTCCTTACTTCAAAAACTGCAGCTGCAATATCTTTTATATAATCACCTGTATAACCGTCTTCCGGGAAGGGAAATTCAGTATTGAATATCTGTTCATATCTTGCCTGAACTGATAAAGCAAGGTTATTCATCTGGTTACCTGCATCGTTATAATAATATTCACGTGTTACATTGTATCCGTTCCACTCTAATAAATTTGCAATGGCTTTCCCAAGACAGACCTGCCTACCGTGTCCCGTATGCAAAGGACCTGTTGGATTAGCGCTTACCCATTCAAGATCCGCCTTCTTATTTTTATTAAGTGATGATCGGCCGTATTTATCACCAAGTGTCAGAATATTTCCCAGTTCTTTTACATAGTAAGAATCATCTATATAAAAATTAAGAAATCCTGCGCCTGCAATTTCAGTTTTTGAAATAAGTGTCTTATCTATTGATCTATCTAATTCCGATAATATTTTTTGAGCAATATCACGGGGCTTTTGCTTTAATTCTTTTGCTAATGTTAAAGCAACATTTGTAGAAAGGTCTCCAAATTTCTGATCTTTGGGCTTGTCAAATATAACATTCGCGTTTTCAATTCCAAGATTGACTAAAGCTTCAGATATTTTATCGGTTAAATATTTTTTCAATATGAAATATGAATTTGAAAGTTAAGAATTAATTATATCCATTTCATTTCCTGATACCACTTAATAGTTTCTTCAAATCCGTCTTCAAGTTCACCTTTAGTTTTAAAACCTAAAAGTTCTTTTGCTTTTTTATTGCTGCATACCCAGCGTTCTGCCGTTATGTCTTTGCATTTTTCAAGATTTAGTGTTGCAGGATTTTTTGAGAACATGGAGAAGAACTGAGCAATTGCTCCTATGGAATAAACAAGTGAATGTGGTAGCTTAATACTAATTGCTTTTTTCTTTAATATCTTTGAGGTTATATCACCGATCTCTTTCCAGTTGTAAGTCTTATCATAGCAGAAGAAAAATATTTCACCATTAGCTTTTTCACTCTCAGCAGCCAGAACTATTCCGTTCACAAGGTCTTTAACATAAACTACACTCAGATATTTTTCCTTTAAACCGATCATGCTGTTCAATCCTTTATTAAAAGTCTTGAAGTAAATAAATATCTCTGTATCACGGGGTCCGAATACTGCTGGAGGTCTGATGATAGTTACATTCATCTTATCTTTATATTTTAAAACTTCATCTTCAGCCATTTTTTTTGTTACTCCGTATGTCGTTATAGGCTTTGGAATATAAGTCTCATCGATAGGATCTTTTGTAGGATTTGGTCCGCAAACTGCTAGTGATGAAACATGTACGAATTTTTTTAATTTCGGATTAACTTTATTCGTGATCTCAAGAAGATTTTTAGTCGCTTCGTAATTT
>JBBRMY010000175.1:0-4925 GCA_038230595.1 Ignavibacteria bacterium | reverse complement strand
TCAGTTAACTCCTACAGGAACTATTAATCAGACAAACGGAGACACACTTAATTCATATCAGCGCTTTCCGCCCCCAACTCTTTTCAGAATTGGCTTTGCGATCGAACCATGGATGAATGCAAATAACAGGATCACAACTTCGGTTCAGCTTAATAGTCCTAATGATAATGCCGAATTTCTGAATTTTGGAGCTGAATATGCTTACAAAGAATTTTTGTTTTTCAGAAGTGGTTATAAGATAAATGTTGATGCTGAAAGCTTTTCATTCGGAGCAGGATTTAAAGTACCTGTTTCTTTTGCAAAGGCAAATTTTGATTACTCAATCTCGAAATTCGGAGATCTGGGTTATGCACAAAGAATTTCATTAAATATTCTTTTTGCAAAAAAATAATAGTTGATTTTTTTTAAAGAAATAATAAAGTTTAAAAATTTTTAGATGAAATATTATTACAGAGCAATAATAAAATATATTCCGATCTTACTTCTGGCGATATCATTGTATAGCTGCGCTCCAAAGACTGACCTTTCACAGTTTCCGATTACGACAGATCCAAATCCGGTTACTCTGAATGATACCACTTATATTCAGCAGTCACCAACATGGGACCAGTTTAACGGACCTGAAGATATTCTTATCGGTAAAGAGCCGCTGATCTACGTTGCAGATACAAAGAATAATGCAATTATACAGATGGATCTTTCCGGTTTGCAGATAGGAAGTCTTGTTATGAGTCATCCAAGGAGTCTTTCCCAGGATAATAACTTTGATCTTTTAGTTGTTGCAGATTCAGTTCTTCCGGTAACGTTTGATACTATAAGTGTTCTTTACAGAGTAAAAACCGTTGCCGCCGGAGGTATAATTACGAATGCAGATAAGATAACACTCATATCCAGTGATTACCCTACGCCATTGACCAGCAGGACAAGAAGATTTACAGGAGTCTCAACATTTCCTGATAATTCTTATATCGTTTCAAGGACGGGACCTAACAATTCAAGCTCATTAGACCCCGATAATGCTATTCTCAAACTAAGAGGTGTCTCCTCAGTAACTTCAGTTACAGTTCTTAACGGATTTCAATCCCAGGGGAACGGTGTTTATTCGATAGATAAAATATCAGCATTATGGACTGCACAATCAAACAATACTGATTTTCTTCTGACAAGGAATACTTCTGATTTCGGATTCAAAGTTGAATGGTTCCAGTTTGATGATATAAACGGTGCATATTTACCACGATATCTTCCTGAATCAAATGCCGATATCACAAGGTTACAGCTTTCAGCACCTGAAGATATAACACTTGATAACAACAGCAATATCTTTATAGTGGATTCAGGGAACGACTCATTATATAAGTTTAACAGCGCGGGTAAGATCCTCAGAGAATCTTTCGGAGGATTTGGCACAGGCACCCGGAAGTTAAATATGCCTAAAGGTGTAGCATATTTTAATAAAGTACTTTATATAGCTGATACCGGCAATAATAGAATTGTAAGATATAAGCTTTCAACAGAGCTTAATTAAATTTTATAAAAATAATTTTAATTTAAGATCCGTTTATTTCTATAAACGGATTTTTTATTTTTTACAGAGTGAATGGCAAGATCGTCTGCAAAAGAAATAGCAAAGGCAAATAAAAAAACAGTAAAGTTACAGCCTATTGCTGCTGAGAACAATTACATTAATTATTCCTTGCTGGCACTCTTTGCAATCTTCATTATTCTGTTAACTACATTTAAGATCTCTGGTGATGATGACTTTTTCTGGCATTTATCAACGGGGCGATATATTGTAAATACTCATTCTGTTCCTTCGGCTGATGTCTTCGGCTTTAAAACTGCCGGTCAGCAATGGATGCCTTTTGAATGGGGATGGGATGTTCTTACTTATGGGATCTATAATATTGGGGGAATAAATTCAATTCTTGGTTTCCGCACTCTGATATTTTTAATGATGTTCTTTTTTCTTTACAGAATGATGGAGAAATTCAAAATTAAGATCATCATTTCGCTTATAATGATGACAATTCTGAGTTTTGGAATAATGGACAGGCTGACTCCGAGACCTCATATCATTTCTATTTTATTCTTTGTTCTTTTACTTTATATAATAATAAATTTCAGATATTTTAGCAGGAATAATGTAAAGCAGCTTTATTATATACCTCTAATATTCCTGATATGGGCGAATATGCATATGGGAATAATCGGCGGATTATTTTTATTATCAATTTATTATGTATCAGAGGTGCTTCAATACTTTTATCCTCAAAAGTTCAACACAGGAGAAATTAAGTCTTTAAATAAAGATCAGATAAAATTATTGACCATCATATTCGCCGTCAGTGTTCTGGTTATGCTTGTTAATCCAAATTTCTTTCAGACATACATTTATGCATATTCGCATACTAAAATGAAATTGCTGGAAACCATTAATGAATGGAGATCACCTTTTGATCCTATGTCTGGTTCTGGATTTACTGCAACAATTTACAAAGCATTTTTATTTGTAGGAATTTTAGTTCTGCTTTATGCTTTCCGAAAGAAAGATATATTCTTTGCATTGGTTTTTGCAGGATTTGCGATATATTCGGTAAGAGCTGTCAGATTTTCAGTAGATTATCTTATAGTAATAACTTTATTCCTGACAGTTTCTATAAACTATTATTTTACAAATTTACGGTCATTTGGAGTTAAAAGCTTTTTACTTGACGGAGCAGTTCTCAAAGGTATTTTTGCTATTGCAATGCTTTTCTGTATTTTCAATTTCTCCGGTAATAAGCTTTATATGGATTATCTTAAGTATTACAGGGTATTCGGTTATGGAATAGATCCTGAATTTATTCCTGTGCAAATGTTTGATTTTATGAAACAGAATAAGATAACTGAAATAGGGGAAAGACCATTAAATCATTTTGGCACAGGTGGATTCCTAGTCTGGAATTTTCCAAATGCAAAAAACTATATTGACAGCAGGAATCTCAATGATAATATTTTTGATGAGTACAGCATGCTTATGGCAAAAAAGCCGGGATTTGAAAAAAAGCTGGCTGATGATAAGATCGATTATGTAATATATCTTGCTCCGGATCTTGTAAGGCAGCCTCAGGAAATGGAAACTACTATTATCTCATATTTATCAAGAAAAAGTGATGACTGGAAGCTTATATTCTGGGACGATAAATCCTTTCTCTTTGTCAAGAATATACCTAAGTTTAAGGATGTAATAGATAAATACGCATATAATTATATTACCCCTTATAATTTCGGATATCTGAAGGATAATATAGAAAAAGGCTTTGCAGAAAATAAGAATAAGTTAAAAGCTGAGCTTAACAGAAAAATGACTGAAGAACCAAATGGAGTGATCGGAAGTAATATTCAAAAGACTTACTCTAAAAAATTAATGGAACTTTGAAATTAAGAATTAAATATATAATCAACTAAACAAACTAAAATGAAAAAATTACTTTTAGTCATTTTATTTGCGCTGATATCCTCTTATTCAGCTGCACAGCCTGTAATATCTCTTTTTCAGGCAAAACAAAATGACGCAAGCGGTGTTCCATTGTTGCTAGGACAAACGATCCGGGTTTCAGGTGTAGTAAGTGTTGCTAATGAATTTCATGGTCCAACTTATTTCCAGGATGGAACAGGTGGCATTGCATTATACGATTCATCAGTTTCAAACCATGTTCAATATGGTGATAGTATAGTCGTAACCGGTCTGGTTACTCAGTATAACGGACTTGAAGAACTTACAACAGCTACTAACTTTCAGATATTATCAACCGGACATACAATTACACCTGTAGTTGTAACTTTAACACAGTTTGCGAATCAAAGCTTTTCAAGCTTTGAAGAATATGACTGTATACTTCTAAGATTCAATAATCTTACTACAACATCAACCGGAAACTTTGTTGGAAACACAAATTACCCTGTAACTGATGCAACAGGTACATTTGCCAATACTATGAGAGTTAATATTTTTTCTAATATTACCGGTACGCTCATACCAAACGGAATTTTCAGTGTCATAGGGGTCGGAAGCCAGTTTAAAAGCGCGGCTCCATACAATTCAGGCTATCAATTTCTTCCAAGAAGCACAGCTGATATAATTCAAGCAAGCGGACCAGTAATTTTATTTCCTCCTACAGAGTCTAATCTACAGCCAACATCTGCCACAATTACCTGGACAACTCAGACTGCAGGGGATTCAAAGCTTTATTATATGATAACAGATTCAAACTATCAGCCTACAGTATTCAGAGATTCAATTTATGATCCTGCAATGGTAACAACGCATACAGTTAACCTTTCAAATCTACGTCCTGGAAGGATATATATGGTTAAATCCAAGTCTGTTAATGGAGCAGGAACGTCAAACAGCAATAATGTTTTTTTCTCAACAGTTTCGCATGCAACATCTACTGGCAAAATGGAAGTGTATTTCAATAAGGCAGTTGATATAACTAAAGCATACCCGGGAAATATAGCAAATGGAAATGCAGATTTTTCTATCAGGCTTAAACAAAGAATAGATTCTGCCAGATTCTCTATAGACTTTGCAATTTATTCATTCGATAACCTTACTCCGATCAGAGATGCATTAATTGCAGCTAAAGTAAGAGGAGTAAAGATCAGAATAGTTTATGATTCAAGGACTAATCAGGCACTAATGCAGGATCTGATAAACGCAGGATTTCTTGTTCAAAAAAGAAATTATGCAGCTACAGACATTATGCATAATAAATTCTTAGTTTTTGATCACAGAGATTCTACATCATATTCAGATGACTGGCTTTGGGGCGGATCTGCAAATATAACTCAAGCGCAATTTTATACAGATGCTCAGAATGTAATTCTAATTCAGGATGAATCACTTTGTGAAACATACACGAGAGAATTTGAAGAAATGT
>JBBRMY010000174.1:0-5015 GCA_038230595.1 Ignavibacteria bacterium | reverse complement strand
GCATTTCGGTCCGGGAAACAGCAAAAAATACAGGAACCGGCCGGACCTTTCATTTCAGGATGGAATTTTATTGAAAGAGAAAGCTTCAGTTTATAAAGCAATCTCACTTGAGTTCTATGAATTTGCAAAAGTTTTTAAATATAACGGGGCATCAACAAATCCAAATATGAATATAGGGGGAGTTATTCCCGATTTTCTCCCATGTAATAATTATACAGTAAAGGAAGGTAGATTCTTTACAGAGACAGAAGTCAATTCGAATGCAAACGTTTGTGTTATAGGTTACGATGTTGTTGAAAAATTCTTTAAGAATATAAATCCAATAGGGCAGCAGATGCTTTTGGATAACCATCAGTTTACAGTGATTGGTACATATGAAACAAAGGGCGGAGGATTTGGCTCGACGAATGATAACTTTGCTTATATTCCGATCTCAACTCTGCTCTCTATTTATGGATCAAAAGATAAGTCTTTAAATATTGCTATTCAGGCTCCGAGCAAGGAAACTTATGACGAGTGCATGGAAAATATAATGGCAGTTTTCCGTGTTATCCGAAAAGTGAAACCGGGGGAACCTGATAATTTTGAGATATATTCTAATGAATCTCTGATCGGTACAGTAAATAGCTTTACGCAATATTTCAAATATGGTGCAGGAGTAATTTCTTTTATTGCCCTACTTGCTGCCGGTGTCGGGATCATGAATATTATGCTGGTCTCTGTTACTGAAAGAACAAAAGAAATTGGAATACGGAAAGCGATCGGCGCAAAGAACAGTGTTATACTTAAGCAATTTTTAATTGAAGCTGTATTTCTCTGTGAGCTTGGAGGCGTGATAGGTATCATCTTGGGTATTGCAGTAGGAAATATTATTGGTGCAATGCTCAACTCACCGGTTGTAATTCCTTATGACTGGGTTGTGATCGGTCTGCTTGTTTGTTCTGCAGTAGGTATAGGCTTCGGAGTTTATCCCGCGTATAAAGCATCTAATTTGAATCCGATTGATGCATTGAGATTTGAGTAGCACTTGTACTGATAGATGTAATTGTAGAATTCTTAATTACAACAGGCTGAATGCCTGACACAGCAAAACTTGGGCAGCGCCCCAAGTAATAGAATCATAATAACATCAGCCTGAAGGGCTGAGACACTCTAACTAGGGAAGCTCTTAAATATACACTCTATAATAAACTCAGGCTGAAAGCCTGACACAGCAAAACTTGGGGCAACGCCCCAAGGAAAAGAATCCTAATAACATCAGCCTGTAGGGCTGAGACTTATTAATTCCAGAAAAACTTTTCATCATATTCAACAACATCATACTTCCTTATAAACTCTTCTATTTCCTTTTTGAAAGATTTTTTATTATGATGTTCTTTTTGATTTATTATATATTTCTTTACAGTTTCGATCTTTGAGCTGCTGACTGAAAAAGCTCCGTAACCAATCTGCCAAGTAAATCCTTTAACGCCTTCTTCTTTCATCCATTTCGAAGATTGTTTCTTTACTTCTTCAACAACTTTTGCCAAAGAATAATTTTTAGATAATTTGAATAATATATGAATGTGATCAGGCACAGAATTGATTTTTAATGCCGGTGATCCAATATTTTTTAATGTGCCGGCAATGTATGAATGAAGTTGTTTTTCTATATCAGGTGATATAAGCGGTAATCTTCCTTTAGTACCAAAGATCAGATGTGTGTAAAGTTGAGATACTGATTGTCCCATTACATTTATTTTGTATCAGCCCTTCAGGCTGAATTAATATATTAATACTTACTTGGGGCGTTGCCCCAAGCTAAGATATCTCAGGCTTTCAGCCTGTTGTTTGTTGTTTATTAATCATTTTCTATTATGATAAAGGCTTTGCCCCAAGCTAAAATACTTCAGGCTTGCAGCCTGCAGATTGTTGTATATTAATCATTTTCTACTATGATAAAGTCGTTGCCCCAAGCTATGGTATCTCAGGCTTTCAGCCTGCTGATTGTTGTATATTAATCAATTTCTAGTGTGATAAAGGCATTGCCCAAAGCTATGGTGTTTCAATATGCCATAAGAAAACACTTCTTAGCCTCAGGCTGAAATCCTGACACATCAAAACTTGGGGCAACGCCCCAAGAAACTGAATCATCATAACATCAGCCTGAAAGGCAGGGACACACCAAAAATGGGTAGGACACTAATAAAATGAATCCCAACTTACTTTCAGGCTGAAAGCCTTATATATCAAAACTTGGGGCAACGCCCCAAGAAATGAAACCTCTTAACATCAGCCTGTAGGGCTGAGACACACCAAAACTGGGGGCAAGACACCAAGAAAATGAACCTACATAACACGCTAAATGCCTGATAAATCTATCTCATTTCCTTGTTAGAAACTCTATCAATTCCCTCACACTTTTCACTTCTATCTTATCTTTTATGCTGTCCATGTTTTCTAATGCTTTGCTCATTTTAACTAAATAATTCTCTTCTTTTCTGTTGTGATATGTATATCCATAGCTTCCAAGAACCTGAATTAATCTTATTAGTACAAATAAATAAAATGACTGTCTGAATTTTTCTTTCTTATAGTTATACTTGTCATCCATTTCATGAAGATATGCTTCGAGCAATGCCTCCCTTTCTTCTTCATTTATTTCAATACTTCCAGAATACAAAAACGAAGCGACATCATATTGAAGCGGTCCTTTTCTGCCCGACTGATAATCAATAAAGTATAATACATCTTTATGCATCATAATATTCCTTGGCTGGAAATCACGGTACATGAAAAAATTCATATCCGTTTTCATTATCTCATCTACAAGATCTTTTATTCCTTCTGAGTTTTTTATTATTGCAGGGTCAAGTACAGTATGTTCCTTTATACAGTAATCACAAAATTTATCTATGTCATTTAACATAAGCTGTCTGTTAAAAGCTTCACCTTCATAGCAATGTTTCGGATCAATAAATTTTAAAGCATTGAATTGAAAGTTAAGAAGCTCTGACATGCATTTTGAATATACAGATATAGATTTTTTTCTATTTCCTTCATTTTTTACATAGGTAAATACAGTTGTATCTCCAAGATCGCTCTCAAGATAGATCAGCTGATCATCACTTACTCCAAGTATCTCCGGCACTTTGAATCCATTCTCAAAGAAGACTTTTGAAAAGCATATAAATGCCTGATTCTCTTTTTTGTACTTATTGTAAATTCCAATGCAAGAGCTTGTATCAGCCTTCAGGCGATAAATTTTTCGTTCAGAAGCATCAGCTCTCAGCTTTATAATATTTTCTGTATTTTTTCCAAAAGCAGAATGGAACAACGCCTGGAATTGATACATAGTTATTTCATTTTGATATGCCATCAGATGTTCAGGGAGTTTAATGCATGTTCAAGGCTGTTAAATTGAAACTGATAGCCGGCATTCAGTGTGTTTTGTGGTACGACTCTTTGTCCATTAATAACATTATCTGCAAACTCTCCAAGCACAGCTTTAAGAACGAAAGCAGGAACTGGGAACAGGCAAGGTCGGTGCATTGCTTTTCCAATAGCCTTATTAAACTCTTTATTAGTTCTCGGATCAGAGGTGCAGCCGTTGAAGATACCTTCAATATCGTTATTGATGAGAAAGATAAAAAGATCTGCAATATCATTTATATGGATCCAGGATAAATATTGTTTGCCTGAAGCCTGCCATCCGCCAGAAAATAATTTGAATGGAGTTATCATTTTAGTCAAAGCCCCTTCATTTTTATCGAGAACAATGCCTGTTCTTACAATGCAAACCTTAGCTCCAAACTCCCGGGCTTTCAAAGCCTGAGCTTCCCAGTTCTTACATAATTTAGCCAGAAAATCAGCGCCTGATGGGTCTGTTTCGATCAAAATTTCGTCTTTATGAAATCCGTAATAGCCAACTCCTGAAGGACTAATTAACTTCATTGTATTACTGCCAGTTAACTGCATTGACTTAACAATGTTTTTAGTAGTAAAAACACGGGAATTGAACAAATCTGCCTTAACCTCATCATTCCACCGCTCACCACCTACTGAGGGACCGGCAAGATTAATTACAACTTCACATCCATTAATTATTTCAGCCGTTTCTTCAGGACTAACTTCAGTGTTCCAGTTATGAAATGAAATGTTTTTCCGGTTTTCAAAAATTTGTTTTCCTTTCGCTACACTTCTAACTAAAGCAATTATTTTGTTATCAGAAGCTAACCTTTTAATAATATTCTTTCCAATAAGACCAGTAGCACCGGTAATAGCAATTGTTTTCATCTAATAATAAACTTTATTCAAAAATAATCCGGAAGGAGGAGCGGTATAGGTTGCAGGTTCTTCTGAATATGAATTCAGAAATCTGGTTATATCTTTCTGAGAATATTTTGCTCTGCCGCACTCTGCAAGAATACCAACAACTCGACGTACCATCTTCCATAAAAAATGTGAAGCTCGGATCTTTAAAATAATTAACTCAGGTGTTTCAGAAACTTCAATACTTTCGACTAAAACTTTAGTAGAAGGCTCAGGATTATTTTTATCAGTGAATGAAATGAAATCATGCATGCCAACCATTAATGCTGCACATTCTTTCATCTTGCCGACATTAAGTTTGTCCTTAACCCACCAGACATATTTTTTTTCAAATGCAGTTCTTCTTTTTGCAATACGGTAAATATATTCACGTGATTTCGCAGAGTGCCGGGCATGAAATTTATTATCTGCTTTATCCACATCAAGTATGTTAATTGAAGAGGGAAGTATGTCGTTCAGCTTTAGCTTTAATATTTCAGGACCGAGCATTGTCTGACATTCAAGATGGGCAACCTGCCCATAAGCATGAACTCCGCTGTCAGTTCTCCCGGAACCCTGGAGGTCTATGAATTCGTTTTTAGATTTTGATGCTTTGAAGATCTCATATATAGAATCTATAAGGGTGCCTTGTATGCTTTTGGCATTTTTTTGCTTTTGCCATCCGGAGTAACCGGTTCCGTCATATTCGAGAAGGATCTTGAATT
>JBBRMY010000173.1:0-5022 GCA_038230595.1 Ignavibacteria bacterium | reverse complement strand
CAAATGGAAAAGAAAAAATTAACTACAGCAAGCGGAGTACCGTTTTTTGAGTTTGAAAATACAATGTCGGCAGGACCCCGCGGTCCACTCTTGCTGCAGGATTATTTTTTGCATAAGGATATGGCTCATTTTAACAGGGAACGTATTCCCGAAAGAGTTGTTCATGCTAAAGGAACGGGTGCGTTCGGTACATTTACAGTTACGAATGACATAACTAAATATACAAAGGCAAAAATATTTTCTGAAGTGGTAAAGCAGACAAAGATGTTTATACGTTTTAGCACTGTAGGTGGGGAAAAAGGTAGTGCAGATACTGAAAGAGATCCGCGAGGATTTGCTATGAAGTTTTATACTGAAGATGGTAACTGGGATCTTGTAGGAAATAATACTCCGGTTTTCTTTGTGAAAGATCCAAAAAAGTTTTCTCATTTTATTCATACGCAAAAACGAGATCCGAAAACGAACTGCAAAAGTCCGACTATGATGTGGGATTTTTGGAGCCTTAACCCGGAAAGTCTGCATCAGGTTATCATATTAATGAGCGATAGAGGAACCCCCTTTAGTTACAGAAATATGCATGGGTTTGGAAGTCATACTTTTTCTTTGATCAATACAAATAATGAAAGAGTATGGGTAAAATTTCATTTCAGAACCTTACAGGGAATAAAAAATTTCACAAGTGATGAAGCCAATTCAATGAAAGGGAATGATCCTGACCATGCACAAAGAGATCTGCTTGAAGCAATTGAAAATAAGGATTTTCCAAAATGGGCTATGGAGATCCAAATTATGACACCGGAGCAGGCAAAAAGTTTTAAATGGAATCCGTTTGATCTTACTAAGGTATGGCCTCATGAAGATTTTCCGTTGATAAATGTTGGGGTAATGGAATTAAATGAAATTCCTGAAAATTATTTCAGAGATGTAGAACAGGCAGCATTCGCACCGGCTCATGTGGTGGATGGTATTGGTTACTCTCCTGATAAAATGCTTCAGGGAAGATTGTTGTCCTATCCTGATGCTCAGCGATACCGGTTAGGTGTGAATTATGAGCATATACCTGTAAATAAATGCCCGTTTATGGTGGCAAATTACCAAAGAGACGGTTTAATGCAGACTGGTGATAACGGTGGATCTGCTCCGAATTATCGACCTAATAGCTTTGACGATATAATTTCTGATCAGGTTTATAAAGAACCGGCAATGCCTATTGATTCAATAACAGCTGACTGGTTTGACAGGAATGAAAATGATAATGATCATTACTCACAGCCTGGAATGTTGTATAGAAAAGCAATGAATGAGAAGGAAAGGAAAAACTTAGTAAATAATATAGTGAACGCAATGAGCGGGATAGTAGGAGAAAAGAAAAGTGATATCATTAACAGGCAGCTTTGTCATTTCTTCCGTGCAGATATGGAATTGGGTATGGAAGTTTCAAAAGGACTAGGAATCATTATCGATGAAAATACAAAAATGCACTAAATGTTGTAAGCAAATTTAGTAATCTTAAAAAACAATTATGAAAAATATTTCAAACACATTAAAAATGTTCAATACTAAGTTGGATGAGTTGAAGAATGAAGATAATGAATCTCTTTACGGACCAAATTTAAAAGAGCTTGTCATCTATGATAAACTATTGGAGATGCAAAAACAAATAAGTGGATTATCTGATGAGAATAAAGTAGTAAAAGATAATGTATCAAATAACAAATTTAATGGTTAACAAAAGTCAGCTTACGCCGCATTAAAGTAAAATTACTTATTAGAACTGATCGCTAAAAACTATCAGGTCTTTTTTCTTTTCCAAACCATGATTGGGAACACTAAAACGGCTATCAACACTTTTCCTCCGCCGTTGGTGTTTTAGTTTCGATTTATCGAAACGACACCAACGGCCATCAAAAGGTTCTAATTGATTAATAATAAATATGTTTTTTCTTGATCCTACGCTCTAGCGTAGTAACGAAAAAAGCGGCTACCAGTCGCTTTTTTTATTTATTGAAATTGCATTGCCACATAACTAAGTTGATTTTGGATTGAGGAATCCTAAATTAATAAACAAATTTCATGAAAAATGTAATCATTCGAAAGCAGGAAGACCTTCCTGAGAATTTAAAATATCTTACTGGAAAAAATTTCAATCCTGAAGAGAGCAAAGATGTTTTATACATCAGGAATTCCTATTACATAAAAGGACTTGCAAAGATCCCATATTTAATGACATTATCTCTGAGCATTCTATTTGGTGCAATATTTCTATATACTTTAATCGCAGAACTTATTAGAAGCTCCGGATCACAGTTTAAAAGCGAAGGTACCTATGTAACTTTCATTATGTTTGTATTTATATTTATATTTTTTCTCATTTGCCGCAGATATTATAAAAAATCAAATGAACTTCAGGAAAAGACAAATAGTGGTGAAATGAAGTTTGGTTTGTGGATCACACCTGAACACATAATTAACAGAGATCATAATGTAGGATTATATTGTATTCAGAAAAATGAAATAGATCACTCAGATATATACAGAAGCGGAAGACCTCGTCTAGATATGGTAGCGCTAAGGCTTAAAAACAAGCAAAATTTATATGTTGTGGCAGACTGGCTTGCAGGATATTCAGGAAAACCGGAAGAATTAAAAGCGTTGATCGATCAACATGTATGACGATTTAGTTATGACTTCAGACTAGCTCTCCAAAAGTGTCTGTTTAAATAGGTTTTTTTTAATAAGAATTTAATTTAAATTTATCTAAGAAAAAGAAATGATAAACAATATATCTTTAAATAATTGGTGGTGGCATCTAACTAACCCTAACTGTGGATAGCATGGCATCAATATAGATATATTTTAAAAATATAATTTTTATAAAAAGCCCGCTGAACACAGCGGGCTTTTTTTATGCCCAAAAACGAAAATTAAATGAAAAAACTAACTAATATGAGAACTATTCTGAATTCACTATTTGAAAATCAAATGCTGACAAGGTTTGAAGCTAAGGATGCTCTGCTTCAGATAACACAGGGAAATTCTAACCTCACACAGACTACCGCCTTTATCACCGCTTATTTAATGAGGAAAATAACTGTTGAAGAGCTTACAGGTTTCAGAGACGCTTTGCTTGAAACAGGACAAAAAGTTGATCTTTCTGAATTCAATCCAATGGATCTCTGCGGAACAGGTGGGGACAACAAAGATACTTTTAATATTTCAACTGTATCAGCCTTTGTTGCAGCAGGAGCTGGTGTACCCATTGCAAAGCATGGCAACTATGCGGTTTCATCTTCATGCGGCTCCTCAAATATCCTGGAACATTTCGGATATAAATTTTCAAATTCCGAGCATGTGCTTAAAGCTGAAATGGCACGGGCGGGTATCTGCTTTCTTCATGCGCCTTTATTTCAGTCGTCATTAAAAATTGTTTCAGGCATTAGAAAAGATCTGCAATGCAAAACATTCTTTAATATGGTCGGACCATTGATCAATCCGGCATGTCCAAAGAAGTAGCTGCTTGGTGTTTATAGCTCTGAACTTGCTTCTCTTTATTCGCAAATACTTAAAAATACAAATAAGGAGTATGTTATCATTTTTTCAGAAGATGGATATGATGAGATATCGTTAACAGGTACATACCGGGCAATTAGTCGCTTTTCAGATAAGATATATCATCCTGAACACGAAGGATTCACAAGAGTATCGCCTTCTTCTATTAAAGGTGGAAGCAATGTTTCTGTTTCGGCGCAAATATTTATCAACATTCTTAACGGTGAAGGTACAAAGGAACAAAATGAAGTAGTAATAGCCAATGCTTCCATGGCTATAAACTGTTACTTTCCATTGCTGGAAAAAGCAGATGCAAAAGCAATGGCAAGGGAATCAATTTTTTCAAAAAAAGCAATTGGAACATTTAAAAAACTTATAGGGTAAATGATAAATATTCTTAAAAAAATTGTAGCTTCTAAAAAAGAAGAAGTCGAACACCTGAAAAAGCTGAAACCTTTGAGTGCTTCAATGATTGACTATAGCAAATATTCGAATGTTTCATTGAAGAAATATTTATCTGATCCCTTGCAAACAGGAATTATTGCTGAATTTAAAAGAAGTTCTCCTTCAAAGGGTATTATAAATAACAGATCAGATATAGTACAGACTACTACTGGATATATATATTCCGGTGCAACAGCTCTTTCCATATTAACTGAAAAAAACTTTTTCGGAGGATGTATTGAAGACCTTATCGCAGTAAGAGCTGTTAATTCCTGCCCAATACTGAGAAAAGAATTTATTATTGATGAATATCAATTGATTGAATCTAAAATGAACGGAGCTGACGTAATACTTCTGATAGCTGCTATCCTTGATCATGAAGAATCTTATAAGCTTGCATCAAAAGCAAAAGAGATAGGGCTTGAAGTATTAATGGAAGTTCATTCTGAAGAAGAGATCAGCCGGATAAATGAACATGTTGATATTGCCGGAATTAATAACCGTAATCTTAATGATTTTTCTGTTTCAATTGATACGTCTTTGAAATTATTTGATATGATTCCTGAACAATTTATAAAAATATCAGAAAGTGGTATTGATACACCTGAAAAATTGTTAATGCTGAAACAGAAAGGCTTTCGTGGATTTCTGATAGGGGAACGCTTTATGAGTTATCAGCATCCGGAAAAAGCATGTGCAGAATTTATAAATGATTTCAATAAATTAATTGCAAAAGAGATTGTAAATGAGAGAGTGTAAATGAAAATTAAAGTATGCGGTTTAAAATACATGGAGAATATGGAAGCAGTATCCGCATTGGAACCGGATTATATGGGATTTATTCATTTTAAAAGATCAGGTAGGTATATGGCTGAAACACTAACTAAAGATGATATTAAAAATATTACTGCCGTTAAAACTGCTGTATTTGTAAATCCAATAAATGATGAAGTTGAAAATGCTGTTGAGAATTATGGATATAATGCATTGCAGTTCCATGGTAATGAAAGTCCTGAATTTTGCAATGCT
>JBBRMY010000172.1:0-5068 GCA_038230595.1 Ignavibacteria bacterium | reverse complement strand
CCACCCCCTACCCCCTCCTTGAAAAAGGAGGGGGAATATTACTAAATCATTCTTCCTGTAAAAACCCATTATTAATCGCTATATTTGCCATATAGTTAATCATTTCATGAAGTTTCTGCTACGCGTAATAATTAAAACTACTGCGGTTATATTCTTATTTGCAATTTTAATTTGCAGTAAGGGTTATTGTCAAATTAAGGTCTATGAACGGCCGAGTCCTGTTTTTAATTCTAATGGTTCTGTTGTTTCAGGTGATTCCGGTTCTGTCACTCCCAGCGTTACCAATCAGGGGATTGGTAACGAGAAGGGTGGAGGTAACGAGAATTTATACTCCCCTACTTCCACACGGAAAATAATATCGCTGAATGGGGAATGGAATGTTTCTTTTAATGAGGGGAAATCTTTTAATGCGCTGATAATTCCATGTGCTTATACTGAGCAAGGGACTGTCCTTTTTAAAAAGAAGTTTACTATTGACCGGGACTCGGTCGCAATGTACAGCTTTTTCCTTGTTGCAGAAGGCATTCAGTACGATGCTGAAATCCTTATTAATTCTCAGTTCATTATAAAGCAATCTGCCGCTTCTTCTTCGCTGATAATTCCTCTGGATGATGGCATAATTATAAACAATAATGATATTTCAATTGCTGTCAGTAATGTGCTGAACAGGAACAAAACCATTCCTCTTTCCAACCAGATAAATTACGGAAATATTTACGGCGGGATAAACCGAGATATTTATATAGTCGCTGTGCCGAAGATATATTCTCTCAGAAGCTTTGCCGATTATAGATTTGAAAATGACGGCAGCGTTAATTTCAGGAATGTTATAACGGTGAGATCAACTAAGCTTGACAGTACTGCGAGAGTTGGTAGACAATTCTATGCTCAGACGAGAATATTTAAAAAAAGTACGGGCGAGCAGGCAGGAGAATCACAGAAACAGAATTTCAAGATAGAGAATAATAATCTTGCGACTATAACAACTGAACAAAGCTTAAGAAATGTTTCATTGTGGAGTCCGGAAGATCCGGCACTGTATATAGTGAAGACTTTTATTTATTCGTCTGGCGGAGGAGCTAACGATGAGCTCATAGATGAATATATATGTGAAACAGGATTCAGAAAAGTTGTGAGGAACGGGAATAATATTTCTCTCAACGGAAAAGATTTAAAGCTGAACGGAATAAATTATTATGAAGACTCTTATAAATATGCTAATGCAATAAGTTACCAGGAAACTGAAAAAGATATTGCGAACATAAAGAAGCTTGGATTTAACAGCATACGGGTTCCGGGAGCAAGTCCGAATCCTTACCTGCTGAAGCTTTGCGACAGATACGGTTTATTTATTTTTTATGATATTCCTTTCAATACTGTTAACTCAACTCTGATAGCTGAGAACAGCATGAAGACAATGATACTCAATTATCTTTCGGCTGTGATTATCAGGGACAGGAACTCCCCTTCTATAATTGCATGGGGGCTGGGTAATGATGAAGATGTGACGAAGAGCGTAACGGTGGATTATCTGAAAGCTGCGGTTCGAATGACGGATACTCTGAGCAAGAGGCTTACATATTACACTTCGATGAATTACTCGAGTGATATCTGCGATGGTATTACTGACATGAAGGGAGTAAATTTTTATGACAATGATATTACGAAGATAGAAAAATTTGCTGAAAGATCTGCTGCAGGAAAAACAAAGTCGATGACTTTTGTTTCATATTACGGAGCGCAGACAGAGCTGAACAACAGGAATGGATTCAGCGATATGCATTCATACGAATATCAATCAAAATACCTGGCAGATGCTTATAAACTGATTGCGAAAGTAACAACGGCGAATATAATTGCATCATACGATGATTGGAATTCACAGCAGCCGCTGCTTTATCATTTTTCAGATGATATCGACATGAGAACGAACGGGCTTTTTACTGCTACAGGAGAGCCGAAGCAGGCAGGTGAATTTGTAAGAAGAGTAATTGCAGGAGAAGAAAATCCAATACTTCAGGAAGGCGAGAACCATACGATACTTCCGCAGATATTCATGATAACGGGAATAATTTTTATTCTGATACTGTTCGTACTTTTCAGTCAGAACAGAGTTTTCAGAGTACTTGTGATGAGAAGTATTTTTCAGCCGGACCTTTTTTATCAGAATGCAAAGGAACAATCCCCTATTACGACGATACTCAGTCTTTTCTTAGTGTTCGTGATATCAATAGGCATGGCGGTTTTTCTCGGAAATATTTTTTATTTTTATCGTGAAATAAATAATTTTGACCTTCTGGTCTCCGGCTTTGCAAAGCATGATACGAAGGTATTATTTTCATCACTGCTGAATAATCCGGTATATTTTCTGCTGGTTTTTGCAGGGGCAAGTATTGCTGTGAATTTCTGGACTTGCCTGCTGATATATATGATAACGATCAGATCAAGAAGGAGAGTTTTTTTCAGGCATATATATACAATTTCGGTATGGTCGGCTGCGCCGCTGCTTGTATGCCTGCCTGTGGGGACTGTATTTTTGAAAATGATGCCTTATTTCAACGGCTTCATTTATGTTTCGATATTTTTAGTGGTGTTCGCTTTTGTACTTTTCCTGCTAAGGCTGATAATCGGAGCGAGAATATTTTTTGAATCATCATTCACGAGAGCATATTTATTCGGCTCATTATTTACTATTTTAATTTTCGGAAGCATATATTTATATTTTAAATTATTCACTTCCGGCTTTGAGATCATGTCCCTTATTCTAAACAACCTTAACTGATAGTTTTTGTATTTATCAAAACTTGAGATATTCGGATTTAAATCTTTTGCAGACAAGACGACTGTTGAATTTGACAGAGGTGTATCTGCAATAGTAGGACCTAACGGCTCCGGTAAATCTAATATTGTAGATGCGATGCGGTGGGTTCTTGGAGAGCAGGGCGACAAGGCACTGCGATCGGAAAAAAGAGAAGACGTTGTTTTTTCCGGTACGAGGAATAGAAAGCCGCTAAGTGTAGCAGAAGTTTCACTCACCATTATAAACAATAAGGGAGTTCTCCCGACTGAATACCAGGAAGTACAGATAGCGAGACGCTTTTACAGAAGCGGAGAAACAGAATATTACCTAAACGGAACGAAGGTAAGGCTGAAAGATATCAAGGAATTATTTGTTGATACCGGAATCGGACCTGATGCATATTCTGTTATCGAACTGAAGATGATAGATACCATTCTTTCCTATGTAAAGAATGAGCGAAGGAAACTATTTGAAGAGGCAGCAGGAGTTGTTTCATACAAGCATAACAGAGACCTGACATTCAACAGGCTTGAGTCGGTGAAGGATTCGATATCAAGAGTGAATGATATAATCAAGGAAAAGCAAAGAGGCGTGAACCAGCTTGAACGGCAGGCAAAGAGAAATGAAGAAGCTAAGCTTGTATCAGAAGAGCTTCGGGTGCTTGAGATAAGAGTTTACGGACTGGACTACAGAACTTTGCTTGGCGAGATAGAGAATATAAAGAACAATGAAGGCAGCGGAATACAGATAAAGAAAGATCTTACTGAACTGATAAGCGGATTGGATGAAGCAACGGATAAACTGCGAACGGAAATTTCGGTTGAAGAGAACAGCCTTCAAGAAATATCATCAGAGCTTGGACAGCTGAGAGCACAGATAAACGATCACGAAAGAAATAATGCCGTAAGCACGGAGAAGCTTGGAAACTTAAAGATAAATCTTCAGGCACTTGAAGAACAGAACAGAGACCTGAGTACATCGCTTGAAAAGAATCTTGTAAGAGAAGAAGAGTTCAAGAAGAAAGTACATATATTAAAAGAAACTCTTCACATATCGGATGAGTCGCTTATAGAGAAGAAGGCGAAGGTCGATGAGATAATCGCTCTTATATCATCGAAGAAGGCGGAGTTTTCAGGTCTGACGAAACTGATAAAGGACAGTAACAAATCGGTTGCAGATAAGAAAAGCGAATATGAAAAGGCTAAACTGAAATATGAAAATAACATTGAGCAGCAGGAAAAACTTTCGTCTTCGAATAAAGAAATACTTGGGCAGCTTGAGGGACTGAATGCTGACAAGAGCAAGCTTGAGATGGAGCTGAGGACAAATCTTGAAGAGCTAAAGTCAGCTGAGAATGAGCTGAAGAAAAATGAGAACAGAAAGCAGGGATTTGCTGATACAATTACATCGCTTACGAAAGAAATAAATGACCTGCAGATAGATGCGCAGAAAAAAAGAATTAAAATAGAGTCAGTGACATCACTGATGGATTCATATGATGATTATTCAGAGGGAATAAAGCTACTTATAAAAGATGAGAAGACGGACGGAGTTGAAACTCTTTTAGATGCGATAGAAGTTGATGAGCAATTCAGAGTAGCAATTGAAACTGCTTTGGGAGAGGTGTCGACTTATTTGATATTGAATGATTCTGCAAAGGCAGATACATTGATATCAAGAGTAACGCAGTCAGGAAAAGGTAAGGTAACTCTGATACTTAATGATATTCTGAATTATAAAGAGGACAGTTATTTTACTTTTGAAAGTGTTGAGCCTGAATTTATAAATGAGAAAGGTGTATTCGGAATTGCAGACAGATTTGCGAGAGTAAAAAAAGATGAACATCTGCTTCTGTTCAAATATATTCTTGATGAATATGTTATAGTTGATAATTACAGGACGGCACAGAGGCTGGCGAAGGATAATTTTTACAAATTCATTACGCTTGACGGAGATATAGTAACTAAGAGCTTTATAAGAGCAGGAAGCAAAACAAATCCGGAAAGTTTACGTTTAGGAAGAGAGCAGCAGATAGAGCTGCTTACCGTACAGCTTGCAGAGTTGGATGAAAAGCTATCGGGGCTGAATGCAGAACATGAAAGCGTAACGGCTAAGCATAATGAAATAGACTTGAAAGCTTTTAAGGAAAAGTTTGACAGATACAGAAAGATATGTGATGACCTGGAAGTTGAGATATCGAAGATAGATTTCAGAAAGAGCGAGCTGAACAAATCGCTGCAGTCAAATGATGAGGGATATACATCGGTT
>JBBRMY010000171.1:0-5118 GCA_038230595.1 Ignavibacteria bacterium | reverse complement strand
GATCGGAAAACTTCAAAAGTTAAAAGAATTTGATCTGACAAGTGAACCCGTAAAAAAGTCTTTAAGCGGAAGATATGGGAGCAATATCCCTTATGAAGAAACAGTAATCTCACCCGGAGCAATTTTCGATTCCGAACTTCTAACAACTGTAAAATCTAATTAAATTTTAGAATTGGAAACATCATGCCAGCATGAGATTCCAATCCCTGATTGGGTACCATATAGAAACTTTGTCCAAAATTTCACCCTATAACCAAAAAAAGAAATTTATTATTTTTTGTAATTATTCAATCTACACCATGGAAGACAAAACAAAGATCACAGTAGAAATAACAGTAAATGCTCCTGTCGAAAAAGTCTGGGAATTCTGGACAAAGCCTGAACATATTACTAAATGGAACTTTGCATCAGATGACTGGCAATCTCCCAAAGCTGAAAATGATCTCAGAACCGGAGGAAATTTTAATTACAGAATGGAAGCTAAAGACGGCAGCTTCGGTTTCGACTTTGCAGGTACATATGATGAAGTTCAAACAAACAAAACAATAAACTACACTATCGGAGACAGAAAAGCCTGGATCACTTTCACTCCTGAAGGTGACCAAACAAAGATCGTAGAAACATTTGAAGCTGAAAGCCAGAACTCAATTGAATTACAGCAAAACGGCTGGCAGGCAATTCTTAATAATTTCAAAAAGTATACTGAAGGTTCTTATTAAAAAGCAGCCTGAAATGTTTTTATTTTTTTAGGTTAAATAATTTCTTTAGCAAAATAATAAAATTTGATCAGTAATAACCAACCCATCTCCGTTTTCTGGTTCCGAAGAGACCTTCGGATAAATGACAATCATGGATTTTTTGAAGCATTAAAAAGCTCCGAAAATGTCCTTCCTATATTTATTTTTGATAAAAATATTCTCGATGAACTTTCTGATAAAAAAGACAAACGTATAACTTACATACATTGGGCTTTAGAGAATCTTGCAAAAGAGTTTAAGAAAGCAGGCTCTTCTCTCTTAGTAATTCATGACACTCCTCAAAATGCCTTTGAAAAGATCTGCTCTAAATATAAAGTAGATAAAGTTTATATTAATCATGACTATGAACCTTACGCGATTGATCGCGATCTGATGATATCTGATCTCCTTAGAAAAAGGAATATTTCATTTCATACATTCAAAGATCAGGTAATGTTTGAACAGTCTGAAGTTATGAAATCTGACGGAAAGCCTTATACTGTTTTCACACCTTACTCAAAGATCTGGAAGCTGAAACTGAACGAAGTTGGTGTTCAAAATTATCCGAGCGAATCAATGCTCCATAATCTGATAAAAGAATCTCATCATAAGATCATCCCTATCAAAGAATTAGGATTTGAAGACTTAGAAATTGTTGAATACCCCTTATTACCGGCAGTTGATGTTATAAAGAATTATTCGGAGACACGGAACATTCCTTCTGTGAATGGAACAAGTCATATGAGTGTTCATCTTCGTTTTGGAACTGTCAGCATAAGAGAACTTGCAAAAGTCGCTCTTGAATTAAATGAACAATGGCTGAACGAGCTGATATGGCGAGAGTTCTTCATGATGATACTTTTTCATTTTCCAAAAGTTATAACCCAAAGCTTTAAAGAGAAATATGATAAAATAAAATGGAGGAATAATAAAATTCAATTCAGCCTATGGTGTAAAGGTGAAACCGGTTATCCCATAGTTGACGCAGGCATGAGAGAACTGAACCAAACTGGTTTCATGCATAACCGAGTAAGGATGGTTGTAGCAAGCTTTCTTATAAAACATCTTCTCATTGACTGGCGATGGGGTGAAGCATACTTTGCCGCGAAATTATTGGATTACGAACTGTCATCAAATAACGGAAACTGGCAATGGGCTGCAGGCAGCGGATGCGATGCAGCGCCTTATTTCAGAATATTTAATCCCCTCACTCAGCAGGAAAAGTTTGATCCTGATCTTATCTATATCAATAAATGGATCAAAGATTTTAAGCCAGGATATATACATCCGATTGTTGAGCATGACTATGCAAGAAAAAGAGCGCTGGAAGTTTATGCTAAAGCCGTAAGAGAAAATTACATCCGGTATTAGTTTCTTAATTGAGCACCGACGCCGTTGGTGTTTTAGTTCCGATTATCGGTACGTTTGAA
Organism: Ignavibacteria bacterium; assembly: GCA_038230595.1. GTDB lineage: Bacteria > Bacteroidota > Ignavibacteria > Tepidaquicellales > Tepidaquicellaceae > JBBRMY01. The sequence goes on along the minus strand of JBBRMY010000171.1, from coordinate 2,951 downwards.
GCGGGAGCTTCGAATAAGCTCTCACCTCTCAATGACCAACGGCCACTAATTCCTCAGCTGAGGGTGTTTAGTTCCGATTTATCGGAGCGTCACCAACAGCCACAACCTAAGGCACTGGATCCCCGATAAAAACATTCGGGGATATAACTCGTAACTCGTAATTCGTATTTCGTAATTTGTAATTTGTAATTTGTAATTTGTAATTTGTAATTCTTAATTCTTAATTCATAATTCTACTCTATGCCTTTCTACCAATTCACTAAAACACAAAAAATACCTGCTACTATCGATGTGGTATGGGATTTTATATCCTCACCGGTAAATCTGAAAGAAATAACTCCTGACAATTTAGGTTTTGAAGTTACAAGCAATACTGACCATCTGAAAATGTATCCGGGTATGATAATTACTCATAATGTTACACCAATGCTGGGAATAAAAGTAAAATGGATGACTGAAATAACTCAAGTAAGGGATAAGGAATACTTTGTTGATGAGCAGAGAGTCGGTCCTTATAAGTTATGGCATCATCAGCATAAGATCGAAGTGATCGATGGCGGAGTTTTGATGACTGATACAATTACATACATGCCCCCTTTCGGATTCCTTGGTGCTATTGCTAACTCTCTTATAATAAAAAACAAGCTGAATGAAATATTTGCTTACAGAGTTCTTGCCCTTGAGAAAAGATTTGGCAAAATGTAAAAGACCGCCGCCTTTGATGTTTTAGTTCCGATTTATCGGAATGTTTGAAGCGGAAGCTTCGAATAAGCTCTCACCTCTCAATGACCAACGGCCACAAACAAAGGCACTGGATCCCCGATAAAAGCATTCGGGGAAATATTTCTATTTTCGCCGCTGTTGGTGTTTTCACCAACAGCCATCAAACTTTAACTCAGTAACCTATATTCAACACTAACTTCCTTTGACAAAAAATAACTACTTCATTCTTTCAAGTGCCATGGGTGCCGGCAAAACATCTATTTTAAATCTCCTTAAGAAAAGTTTTAAATGTGTTGATGAGCCTGCGAGAGAAATATTAAAGCAGCAAAGAAAGATCGACGGTACAGGTGTTCCGGAAAAAGATGCAGCATTATTCAACAGTTTAATGCTATCGGAAATGACTAAGCAATATAATTCTCATTTGAATGATAATGAAATAATAATCTTTGACAGAGGTATACTTGATGTTGTTGTTTACTCTGAATTGTTACATACACCATTGAATGATTCATTATTAGCCGCGGATGAGTACAGGTATAACAAGCACGTATTCTTATTTAACGGCTGGGAAGAAGTTGCAGCCATCTATTAAATATACGCAATAAAACATTTAAAAAAAGCGTCTGGCTGTCTCAAATATCATGTTTAAAGGTGATGAATTGTATGCGAATAATTTAAGTGATTCCGCCGCTGTTGGTGTTTTAGTTCTGATTTATCGGATCGCCACCAACAGCCATTCCAACTTTCCATCCTGCCGCTTTTGGTGTTTTCACCAACAGCCAATCCTTCTTTCCATTAATTTCTTTGCGCCTTAGCGAGCGTTGCGTGAGATAAATGGAACGGTTTTTTATCCTAAACTTCGATTCTCAACCCCATATCGTATTGCCTCTTCAAGGACATCAATATTTACATCTTTCAGCGTTTTAAACTTAATGCAATATCCGCTCACGCTCGCCTTGCCCAGCTTTTTTCCAAATGTTTCGGCTAAATATTTCTTATCTTCAATACCCATGATATAAACAGATATCCCGGTTGTGTTTGCGCTCATACCAATCTGATAAAACTCTCTGGTTTTTCCATCAGCATATTTTATGATCTGCGATCCATATCCTATATTAGGATTAGAAACAATTTTGCCTTTGTCGTCTTTGCCATCCAGGAACCATAATTTACAAGCCGGCATTAATTTCAAAATGATGCTGTGCAGCTTCTGCATGTCACTGCGTTTCGACTCAGGTTGGCTCGCAATATACTTTTTGATGTGTTCTTTTGTGTTCATATAAAATTATTCGTGAAAACTCTAATCGGTTTTCTGCAGCCTCGTTTGATTTAATCGTTCTCAATAAGTATCTATTCAACTGCTTGTACTGTTTGTCCCGCCACGTTTACCGGTGCTTTCCTCTTAAGTATCAAAGCGCTGATCAGTGTGATCAAAATACCAACCGGAAATATTTCAGCATAAGTATACATAGCAAAGAAAAATGGATTGTGCTTATAATTGTAACCGGCGTTTTCAATGCTTTTAACGGCTTCGTCATAAGCAGCACCCGTAACACCCCTTGCCTGCAATTGTTTAATTTGCATTGCCCCGTACTTATCCATAAAATCAGGCAGGAAAAAATGAAACTCAACCGCCCAGGTAAGAACATAAATAGATGATGCAACAAAACTGATCATTAAGCCAAGTAAAAAACCTTTACCAAAAGTTAATACTCCCTCATTTTGCTTGTCGCGGAAATTTTTGATGCCTACAAATATAAAAGAAAAGGCTACAACCATTGCGCTAAAGCCAATGAATATCACGATTGCCATGGCTCGATTCGCCACTGCCCAATGACAATATTGCCATAGAAATTCCCATGAAGGCAGACACAATTACTCCTGCAATTGCTCCGAATACTAAAATGTTCTTTTTCATAATTTTTATTTGTTTATGAGATATACAAATATAGATTCTGTTCCGTTATTTTCCTTCACACTTTCGGGTGATTTTTTAAAAAACTCTCACTTTCACGCGAAAGCATGAGAGTTTAATAGAGAATTTAATTGAGAATTTAGGCGATTATATTCAGCCGTTTAGCTTTTTCAGTGGCCTGTGTTCTACGTTTTACGTCTAATTTCAAATAGATATTGGAGGAATGTGTTTTCACAGTATTCAGACTTACAAATAATTTCTCTGCGATCTCGTCATTGCTTAAGCCTTCTGCAATTAAATTTAATACATCCAG
>JBBRMY010000170.1:0-5267 GCA_038230595.1 Ignavibacteria bacterium | reverse complement strand
TTAAAGGAGATACTAAAGATCCTATAATTATTGCAAAAGTCAAAACAGATCCATTAAGTTATAATGATATCAGCTTTGGAAAATTTGATCTGGATTTCAAATATGAAAAAGAGCTCGCTGATCTGAAATTGGACATGATCAATACGAAGGAACCTGGTACATTAAATGTAACAGCAAAAGTTCCGTTTGCAAACCCGTTAACCGGTGATTCTACTCAGGATTTTTCTTCAACTCCTGTTGAGGCAAAAGTTGCCGCTAAAAATTTTCAGCTGCAGTATTTTATGAAATTAATTCCGGGACTTGCAGATGCTAAGGGAATTCTAAATGGCGAGATAAATGCTTCCGGTTATGCAGCAATGCCTGATCTGACCGGAAAGCTAAATATAAAGGACGGTTCTTTGTACCTTAGTACAACCGGAATGTATTATAATTTTCTAATGGATATGAGTACAGCTAATTCAAAGCTTGTATTCGATAAATTCAATGTGTACAATGTAGACGAAGATTCTAAGCACCTTGATATCATGGGAAATATAGATTTCAAGGGTATGAAAATAAATGATATTGACCTGAACATGCGTGGAGATCTTGTCATACTGGATAAAGATGTAAAAAGCAATGATCTGGGAATTTACGGTTACATATGGGGAGGAAGCGGTATACCTGCTTTAACTGTTAAAGGAAATCTTGATAAGCTAAAGATAGGCGGACAATTCCTTATAAAAGAAGCTAAGATAACTTCAGTTCCGATGAATGGGTCCGGATATGATACCGAAGGAGATAAATTTATTTATATAAATGCTGACAGAGATGCTTATAAGAATCTATATCACGACACTACAAAAAGCGTTTCATATGATACTATAATTTATCTTGAAGACAATGAGCTTAAAAAAGTAAATCCTTTCTATAAGTATCTTTACGCTTTAAAGGATTCTGCCGCTTTAAAAAACAGCTTCCTTGATCTTGATCTTAATGTACAGTCTCTTGATAAGATATATCTCTCCATCGAATTCAACAATCTAACAGGCGACAGGCTTTTTGGTGAAGTAAAGCTGAACATGGATCTAAAAACTGAAGACAATCAGTATACTGCTCACGGCAAGATAGATGTTGTAGGAAATTCATACTACAGGCTTTACAGGAATTTTAAGATCAGTAACAGCAGCGTTACTTTTGATGGTCCTATAGGAGATCCTTCGATCAATCTGCAGGCAATTTATACCGGAACACATAATGCAGAACAATACGGAACTACAACCAGTAGTGAAGTTCAGGTTAAGGCAACAGTTAATGGAAGAGTTAGTAAGCCGGAAATTGAACTTCATCTTCTTGAAAATGGAGGAGAAGTTGGAGGAGCTGATGCTACTTCAGATGCTATTACTTATCTTTTGTTCGGAAAATTCCAGAGTGAGCTTGGGAAATCTGAGACGCAATCAATTGCATCCGGTGTAGGTACAACTGTTGGTTCAAGTTATATATCAAATATACTTTCTGAAAACATAAGGAATGTACTTCCATTCCTGGTTGATGCGGAATTTAATTACTCTGATGGCAATGTTGAAAACACTAATGTACAGCTTACATCTGAGTTCGGAGATGCAACTGTTAAAGTTGGCGGGAAGCTATTCAGAGAAGTAAAGAATTTTGATTTCGTTGTTGATTATCCGATTAACAAATTACTCAATCTTAATTTACCTGAGACATTATTGCTTGAATTATACAGGCAGCAGCTCAATAGTACTGTTTTGGGTTCCGACGAAACCTCCACAAATACCGGCATAAAGATATTGTATAAGTTTAAGTTTTAGTCTAATATTTTTATTGAGAGCAGTCCTCACAATTCATTGTCATTCCTGCGGAAGCAGGAATCCCGAACTTCGCGAAAGCGCGAAAACTCAGTAAAAGTTTCCCTCAGAAATAATTTAGTAGTTGATTTAAATTGTATTGGCTGTTGGTGTCGTTACGATAAATCGTAACTAAAACACCAACAGCGGCGAAATGGTAGGAATATTAAATTATTTCTAAAACGCCTGACCTATTCCAAAATGAATAGCCATCTTTTCTTTAAAGATATTACTTGAACTTGCAAACAGCCATTTATCTTCAGGATTTGAAGGATCATATAATTTAAATCCGACATCTAATCTGACTGGACCTATAAAAAGATCATACCTCAATCCAAATCCGATTGCCATAGAGATCTCGTTGAATTTAAACTTTGATTCCCTTTCCCACACGTTACCATAATCAAAAAATATAACTCCTCCTATGTCCTTTTTAAATCCTGAAGCATGAGGGAATAATTTTTTTCTAAACTCTAAGCTTCCTTCTAATAAGAAATCGCCGCCATCTTCAGTATTTGTCAATATACCATTAGATTTTGCTCTCCATCCTCTGAGACTACTGCTTCCGCCACTGAAAAATTTATAGATCGGCTGGACAGGTACAAGTTTTTCCCCTGACCCGTATTCATAAATATCCCCTATCTTTAAAACGGTTGCAATAACTGGCGACCCTTTTGTATCGCCCATTTTAAAGAACAGCTTATTAACAGTATACCCTTTGAAATATTCCGAATAGTTTATGTCTATATTAAAAGCATTAATTACGAGCCTTGGGATGAGACCGGAATGTCCAATTGTAAGAGAATGATAAAAGCCTTTCGTAGGATTGAACTGATCATTTGTTTTGTCATGAAGACCTGTTACGCTTAATGTAGAATTAAATAATTTTAAGGTTGAGTCTATCGGATCAGTATACTTGAACAGAACCGCTTCATTATTCAGATCCAGTGAAGCTGTAGTATAAAATGTATGGTCAGCAATAAAATAATTTAAAGTTGTAAGGTTACCCGCATAATAATTTCTGAATTTTTCCTGATTAAAAAGTGCAAGAGTTGATTTATTTGTCAGAGAAGAATTTCTGTTAAACAAATACGGCTGAGTAACAGCAGCCGATAATTCAAACCTGTTAAATCTTATAGAATTAAATAATGCCGTTGCGTTCAGGTTTAAAACTTTACCCCCGCCCCAGAAGTACTTATTAACATATTGAGCGCCTCCGCCTATATAGAAAATGTTATTAATCGTAGCTCCGGTTATATAAGGAATAACATCATACTTATTATTAAGACTAATGTTAGCTACAAAGTCAGTCTTAGGTCCGTTATCACTGTTCACTGCTAAACGGGCACTTTGAACGATCGCATACTTAAGCATATTTCTTTCTGTCTGAAGTCTTACAGCCTTGCTGTACATATCACCTTCCTTATAAGTGATCTGTCTTTCAAAGATATACTTTTCTACTCCATACTTATTATCTTTTATATTTATTGTGGTCTTGCCAAAATAAAAAATAGTATCAGCCATTTCGAAATTAAAGAAAACCGAAACTTCACCGCTATGCTTTACAACCACAGTCCCCGAATCCTCTTTTATTCTTGCGTTCATGTAGCCGTTATTCTGAAGCAGATCAACTATCTGATTTGACTGCTGTATGATAAGCACCTTGTTATAAAAGTCATCTTGCTTTATGGTCTTTATACTGTCCACACTATGTCTTAAGTCTTCAGTCACATTATGAAGACCGTTATATTTAAGCTCAGCTAATTTATATCGGGTATTATGCTTTATAAGAAATTGTATAACCACCGATCTTTCAACCAGGTCATATTTAACAAGTGTATCTATCTTCGCATTAAAAAAGCCGTTATCGAAAAAAAATCTTTCCATTTTAAAGATATCTTCAGTAAGGACGTTTTGATTGTAAAAATCTACCTTACTTATTCCCAGAACAGTTTTAAGCGCATCATCATCAAAAAAAGCAGAATCAAGGTGAACAAATTGAATATCATCTATTTTAAGAGCATGATTGGTTAAGATTTCCTGTGAATATCCCGTCTTTAAAAGTGAAATAAAAATGATTAATGCAAAAAGGTATGAACTAATGAAGGTTTTTAACCGGAAATTGATTGTTTCTGACATTAATTAATATAAATTTTACCAATAAATATTTAAACGTATTTAATTAATTAACATTGTATTTAACCCTTTGAGTTCCGGAAATTTGATGTTAAGAATTGTTTTCAAATAATTTTAAAAATATAAAATAAATGGAAGTTAACGATCGTTAAAGGCGTATTTTATTATCGTTATCGGTATTTATTTAATGTATTTTATTGTTCATAATTTAATCAATCTCATTCCATGAAAAAGATAGTCTTACTTTGTTCATTTTTCTTAATATTTGTAACCGGATTTTCGATCGCCCAAAGTTCAAATTATTATATAGCAAATAAATGGAGTATACCCGGAGAAGGAGGATGGGACCTGCTTACATCAGACGATGCTGCAAACAGATTGTATATTTCACATGGAACAATGGTACAGGTTATAGATTGTAAAACAGGCTCAGTGCTTGGAACAATAAGCGATCTTAAAGGAGTTCATGGGATTGCAGTTGCTCCAAAATACAATAAAGGATTTATAAGCTGTGGCCGTGACACTTCTGTTGTAGTCTTCAATTTAAAAACATTTGAAATAACCGATAGAATAAAAATAACAGGAATAAATCCGGATGCAATTATTTATGATCCTTATTCCAAGAATATTTTTAACTTCAACGGGAATAGTAATGATGTTACAGTTATTGATGCTAAAAGTAATAAGGTTATTAAAACTATTCAGTTAGCCGGTAAGCCAGAGCTTCCGGTAATAGATGGAAAAGGAAAATTATTTCTTAACCTTGAAGATAAGAGTGAAGTTACATCAATTAATACAAATAAGTTATTAGTCGAAAAAACCTGGTCAGTGGATCCGGGTGAAGAGCCTACAGGTTTGGCAATAGATATAATGAACAACCGCTTGTTCAGTGTTTGCAGCAATAATTTAATGGTTGTTTCAAATGCAAAAACAGGTGTGGTTATTACAACATTACCTATAGGAAAAGGTCCTGACGGAGCTGACTTTGATCCGAAATACAAAAGAGCTTACAGTTCTAACGGAGAAGGTACATTAACTGTGGTGCAGGAGGGTTCAAAGGATAATTACACTGTTCTTGAAATTTTCGCAACTCAAAAAGGAGCAAGAACAATTGCTGTTAATAAAAAAACTCATCATATTTATATGCAGTCTGCTGAATATGATCCGGCTCCTGAAAAAACTTCAGATAATCCGAATCCCCGTCCAAAAATAAGACCGGGTACTTTTGTTATTTTGGATATTGTACCGGTAAAGTAATTTTAAAAGCAGCACTTAATATAAGTA
>JBBRMY010000169.1:0-5271 GCA_038230595.1 Ignavibacteria bacterium | reverse complement strand
AGGTGAATTTCAGGATCCTCCATCAGGCTCTTTCACCCAGCAATATACAAATAAGCTCTCAAGATTTAATCTCACTACTACTACAACTATAAATGTTACTAACTATACGGAAGTATCAGACCCGGCAAATCTTCATCGCAGGGATATGAATGTCCTTCACATGAGAAGCTTATCAGGTGTTTCTCTCTCATTATATGGGGGTGTTTTCACTCCAAACAGGCAGCCGTTTCAAAATCCGGTCACAATAAGCAATACCGGCGGTGTAACAGTTGACAATACTTTCCAGCAAAAATTCTCTCAATATAATTGTCCTGTCGTATCTGTATTCGATAGTGTTAATAATAAAATGCATAATACATTTTTCGGCGGAATGAGTCTTTATTATTATGATACGGGTTCGAACTCAGTAGTTAAGGATACTCTGACTCCATTTATAAAGGATATTTCTACAGTTACAAAAAAAGCAGACGGCACATCAACAGAATATTTAATGCCAATAAGATTTACAGAATTGCTTGGAACTAACGCAGAGTTTCTAATAAATCCGACTGTCCCTCAATATTCAAATGAGGTTGTTAATCTTTTTGCTCTATCAGGCAGAATTTTAGTAGGATATATTGTCGGTGGAATCAGAGCGCAGCTTCCGAATTTTGCAGGCACATTCGCAAGCAACAGGATCTTCAAAGTTTATATAACAAATACCTCTGTTGGCATCAGCCCGATAAGCTCATCAGTGCCGGGTAATTTTTCATTAGCTCAGAATTTTCCGAACCCGTTCAACCCGAACACGAAGATCAGCTTTGATATTCAGAAAGCCGGATTTACAACGCTGAAAGTTTATGATATTATGGGTAGGGAAGTAAAGACACTTGTCAGCGAAAGTCTTTCACCGGGAACATATCAGGTCAGCTTTACTGCTACGGATTATTCCAGCGGAATTTATTTTTATAAGCTCACTTCAGGAAATTTTTCAGAAGTAAAAAAGATGACCCTTATAAAATAAATGTTCACCTCATGTACCCCCTCATTTTTTCAAGGAGGGGGCAGGGGGTGGTTTTGCTTTTGTATCAACAATCAATATTTTTTCGGTTACAAATTTATCCTTGTCTGATTTTAGCAGCTAATTTCTCATCTTAACTAAAGAAGCCATTTGAATGAAATTCAAATGGCTTCTTAAATTCCCTTCTTAAATAGTGACGTGAGTATCGCACTTTGGAAATATTGTAGGGGCGAACCTATGTGTTCGCCCTTTTTTAAATTCATAAGCCTGAAAGGCTTAGACATCAAAGCTTGGGGCAACGCCCCAAGTTTATAGTAAGAAATTCATTCAGCCTGAAGGGCTGAGACAAAGTAACAAAAGGTAGACTTCGATTGAACTCTTGATATATGGAATATGATGAAATGTATTTTTGGAGTTAGGCGGTTTCAGCCCTACAGGTTGAAATTATTTTGTTGTTTGTACTTGGGGCACTGCCCCAAGTTAAGATGTGACAGGCTTTCAACCTGTTGTATACTGAAAATTAAAAAAGCCATTTGAAATTTATTCAAATGGCTTTTTAATTTCTTTCATTCCTGAGACGCAAATATGCGCCTCTACATGTTATCTATATTACTTAAGACGCGAACATCGCCTCTCAACAAAATCTTAATTCTAAAATCCAACACCTGTCTCAGGTGCTGAATGTGTTTCTTCAGTTGATGGAGTCGGAGCTGAATGGAAAATTGGGCACTTGCGCGGAATGAATTTCTTTATCACAAGATCTGTCGATGATGGGCACGAGCCGTTACTGAGCAATCCGGTAACACCGCATATACTTGCTTCCTGAACTCCCTGTGGCATTTCAAAATACTGTACCGGAAAATCAAAGTTCTCATCAGCATAAAGATATTTCATAAATCGTCCCCATATCGGAGCTGCTGCTTTTCCTCCCTGACCATAACCGCCGCCGAATTTAACGCGAGCATCGTCAAAGCCAAGCCATACACCTGCTACGAACTGCGGAGTAAATCCTACAAACCATGCATCAGTATAATCCTGTGTTGTTCCGGTTTTTCCTGCAGCAGGTCTGTGAAAATACTGCCTGATACTCGTTGCTGTTCCTCCATCAACTACACCTTCCATCATGTCCGAAATAACATATGCAACATCTTCGCTGAAAACTTCTTTTGTTTCCGGAAGAAGTTCTTCAATCAGATTACCGTTCCTGTCTGTAATTTTTGTGATCGCTATCGGTTCTACCCAGATGCCTTCATTCGCAATAGTTCCGAATGCATTCGTGATCTCTAAAGGTGAAACCTCTCCTGCTCCAAGTACTAATGATAATACATTCGGAAGCTCTGATTTTACTCCCATATTATGTGCCAGCTCAATCACTCTGTCAATAGGTGCCAGCTCCATTGCCGTACGAACTGCAATTACGTTTATCGATTTTTGAATACCTTCTCTCATCGAGATCGATCCGCCCGTTCCGCCTCCATGGGGTGACCAGTTCCTTCCGCCTACATTCACAACCAGTGGTTCATTAGAAACCATATATCCCGGACTGTACCCGTTGATGATAGCTTCTGTATAAACAAATGCTTTAAAAGCCGAACCCGGCTGACGCTTTATTTGTGTTACGTGGTTAAGTCCGTATTTAAAAGTTGAATTAGGATTGGATCCGACCATTGCTTTTATTTCGCCTGACTTTGGATTAATAACCGAAAATCCCACCTGAACAGTGGTTTCAATTTTTTTAACAGAATCAATGAATTGCGTGCTGTGTCGCATCTTATCAGCGATCTTAAGCTTTTCAGCATCAGACTTTGCATTCCGGAAATCATCTGATGCATGAATATTTCTCTCTATAGCATCATTGAGAATTTCCTTGTTCGTATTGCTCTTCCAGTTCCAGTAACCATTAAATTCTTTCTGAAATGGAGCCAGCTGTTCTTTTACTGCATCAACTGCATGCTTCTGAAATCTTGTATCAAGAGTAGTATAAATTTTTAATCCGTCCCTGTAAAGGTCAAAGCCATATTTCTCAGCTTTGGTTTCCAGTATCTGCCTTACATATTCTGTGAACTGTGGTGATGGGGAATTATAGCCTGCAGTTTCTTTTTGTAGATTTACTTTTATAGGCTCTGATGCTTCTCTTTTTTCAAGATCCTCAGAAATATAACCTGCTTCCTGCATTGAGTTGAGAACAATGTTCCTTCTCATCTTCGAATTGTCAGGCTTATCAACCGGGTCATAATTAGTTGGAGATTTTAAAAGCCCGATGAGTACAGCGCTTTCATTAAGATTTAATTCCTTTGAGCTTTTATTGAAATAAGTCTGAGCTGCTGCTTCTATTCCATAAGCGCCTTTTCCGAAATAAACCGTATTAAGATAGTATGCAAGGATCTCGGCTTTAGTATAAGTCCTTTCTATCTGAACTGCTGTCATTGCTTCTCTCAGCTTTCTGTTGATAGAAATATCTTTCCCGACATCTTTATAAAGATTTCTTGCAAGCTGCTGGGTAATAGTACTGGCACCGCCCTTTATCCTGAAGCTGATTATATTTATAAACGCAGATTTGAAGATACGGTCAATATCTACTCCCCAGTGTGAATAAAATTTTCTGTCCTCTGTTGCTATCAGTGCATTGATTACTTCCTTCGGAATATTTTCAATTGTTACCTTTGTTCTGTTCTTAAGATAAAATTTATCGATCAGTTCTCCGTCAGCCGAATAAACTTTTGTTGCTTCTTCAAGCTTTGGATTTTCTAATTCTGCAAGTGATGGAAGTCCCTGCGCTAAGTATATAAGATACCCTGCAAACAAAATAAATGCGGCAAGTGAAATAAAAAGAAGTGTTCCTAAGATCCCGTTCTGCTTGCGCTTGGTTTTGGATATTTTTTTTCTGTATTCTTTATCCTTAAGATACTTATCCAGCTCTTCATCTTTGTATTTATCTTTTTTTGCCAAACGCTTAAATTGTCTCCTCTTTAAATTCTTTAGTATTGAACTCTTTTGTATCTTTGTTATAAAATTTTAAGAATTCGAATTTGCTTTCTTTGAATTTTGCAAATGTGAAGTTATCTATCCAGTCACCCAGATTAACATATATTCCTTCACCGAATTTTACTATCGAAGGATTATGCCTGTGTCCCATTAAAATAAAATCGTAACCTTCGTTCAGCTTTTTTTCTGCAAATTCTCTTAAGCCGTCTTTTGCGCTGTAGTCTTTGTTATGAGTATGTACTCTTGATGTTCTCGATGTTGATCTTGCCAGCCCGATCCCAATATCGGGGTGTATCCATTTGTATAAGAACTGGCTGACCGGATGCCTCAGAACTTTTTTTAAAATTTTATATCCTGTGTCGTTGAATGCAAGTCCGTCACCATGATGAATAAAGAATTTTTTATTCTCAAGCGTTCTTTCGATCGGTTCGAAATTTATGTCGATCCCGAATTCTTCCTTGAAATATTTCCCTTTCCAGAAGTCATGATTGCCTGCAAGATAAGTGATCTTTATCCCGTCTTCGATAAGCTCTGATAGCTTAGCGAACACTTTGTAAAAGCCTTTTGGTATTACGCTTTTATATTCTATCCAGTAATCAAAAAGATCGCCGACGATGAAAACTTCAGCAGCATCTATTCGCATACTTTCCAGGAAAGCTATAAGAACTTTTTCTTTTAGCTTCTCTTCCTCCCTGCTGCTCATTCCAAGATGTACATCGGAAAAAAAGTAGTAGGCATTTTTCATTTAAAGACCGGATAGTTTAAGCTGATGTAACTGAATTATAAAGCAAAACCCGGCAGGAAAGCTGACGGGTTTATATTGAATAGTTTAAAATTATTTGATCTTAATATTAAAGCTGTAATTGTTTTTTGCAAGTCTGCATGTCCCGTCATCGGTACTGCAATATCCGAACTTTACAAAGCCCATAACATTTATCTTTGAGCCTTCAACTGCATCTGAAGGTACTGTGAATTTAACTCTTATTTTTCCGCTGTTGATATAATCGCCTGCTTCACCGCTGTAATCTTCAATTCCGTCATTAGATACACCGTTAACTGTAACAGCGACAGGAGGATCTTTAGGGATCTTCTGATGCTCTGTTGTTTTGAACTTGATCGTTATGTAACCGGATTCTCCCGGAGCAAAGCTTTTTTTGTTTGCTGAAGCTGAGATCTTTGGTACGCCAGGTGTTACTGAATGTGAAAATGCGCTTTGGAATGTTATCATCAAAGCCGTGACCGCTAGTAATAAAACTGATGCTCTTTTTATCATGTTAATTTGATCT
>JBBRMY010000168.1:0-5314 GCA_038230595.1 Ignavibacteria bacterium | reverse complement strand
CCCCGCTGAAGTTAAAGTATTACTTCCCATCACCATTGAATTCTGAAAGCATCCCGCCCAGTAAATACAACCTGTAGTCTTGTCATATTTTACAGACCTCATATTCTCTGAACCTGTGCCTCCGAATTGCTTTATCCACTGTTGATTTCCGTTTAAATCATAACCTGCAAGAAAAAGATCTGTTGGTCCGTTGCTTGTCAGAATAGTTCCGTCAAAGTTAACCGTTCCTGAAATTAGACCTGCTATGTAATAATTGTTGTCACTAACTGATATCCATGTGTTGCCACCTGTAGACTTTGCCCATGCAGCATTCCCATTCATATCTAATTTCATTACGAACTTTGTTGTTGATGTACCAACGGGGGGAACAGAGATACCACCCGGTGCTTCAAAAGTACCAAACGAATAGCCTGAAATAAAAATACTATTTGTATTGGCATCCATATCGGTTATAAAATCCTGTGATGTTCCGCCATAGCTTTTTACCCACTGATAAACTCCATCAGTATTCAGCTTTGCAAGAAAGATATCTTCTCCTGCTTCAACTCCACCTGCATGAATTGAAATATCGTCCCAGTGACAAAGACTTTGAAAAGTTCCGGCAACATAAATGCTGCCATCAGGTCCAAGAAATATTCTATCTGCTTCATCGGCACCATAACTGCCTGCTGTTTTAAACCAGAGTAAAGTTCCGGCTGAATTATACTTTGCGATGAAAATATCAAAATTTCCAAGACTGGTTACATTCACATTATCAAAAGCAGCAGTTCCTTTATAGCATCCTGCAACATACATATTCCCGGAATTATCCACGCACATTCCATATCCGTAATCTGAAGAAGGACCACCACCGATCTTTCCAAGCTGAAAGTTTTGAGCTTGCACAGAGCAGAGAGTTATGAATAAAGCGAGCATTAATAAAATATTTCTCATGTTCGAATTTTGATTAATTATATTGAATGTATATTACTTCAAATACCTTTATAAATCAAAGATTTTTAATTAGATTTGTGAGTTTAGATAATTAAATGATATTGCTGCTAGAGTGTAAAAATTGATGAAATTAAGTTTATTTGTGAGCTAAAAAAATATGGATAAATTAACACTTTTTAAGATATTCAGGTCATTTACTCCTGATGAGATGAATTCCTTTAGTGAATTCGTTGAAACTCCATTTTATAATAAAGCTTCTTATGTTACTAATTACTTTAAAATACTACGAAGCTATTATCCGGATTTTAGCAAAGGAGATCCAAAATATATATTTAATTTGCTATATCCCCAAAAAAAATATAATAATGCAACGATCAGAAGGCTGAACAGTGAGCTTCTTTTTCTAGCTGAAAAATTTCTTACGCTTACTGCACTGGAAAAAAATAATACTATGAAGTCAGCACTTCTTCTGGAGCAGCTTGATCAAAGGAAAATAGACACACATTTTATTAAAAAGCTTAGAAGTTCAAGATCAGAACTGAACAGCAAAAAAAAAGATGGTGAAAAATATTATCGCGATAATCAAACGCTTCTTGAAATTGAAATTATCCATCACACAATGAGGGAAAGATCGAAAGGAGCTGAATTATTTTATACTGCCGTTTATAATGTTGATGTTTATCATGCTATTAAAAAGCTGATTGGCTTTATTGTAATTGCTCAGGAAAGCCTGAATGTTTCCGAAATTTCAATAGATAAAAAGAAAGTAAATGAGTTCACAAAATATATAACAGATAATGTATATTTCGGATTACCCCTTATAAAGATACTTTATAATATCCTTCAGCTTAGCATAAAGATGGAAGAGAAATATTTTCTTGAACTCAAGCAATTGATACCTGAACACAAAGATAAAATATCAGAGCAGGACCTTGAGCACGGATATTTTATGATGCTGAATTTTTGTGTTTTAGAAACGAACAGGGGATCGGATAAATATAAGCTTGAAGAGCTTGGTATATATAAAGATCTGATAAATGAAGGACTGCTTCTTTATAATAATGAACTCGAAAGCCAGATCTTCAAAAATATTGTTTCCTGTGCGCTTGACGTGAATGATCTAAGCTTTGCCCGGGATTTCATGGATAAATTTAAGTCACATATCTTCACAAATGATAAAGTAAATATTGTTCTTTATTGTGAAGCAAATTATTCTTACAAGAACAGGGATTATGAGACAGCGCTTGAGATATTATCCAGACTGAATTTCTCAGAAATAAGCTATAAGCTGAGCCTGAGAGTTCTTACCCTGAAAATTTATTTTGAAAAAGGCTTGTACGATCAATCTCTTATGGCAGTTGACGCCTTTAATCATTTTCTGAAGAGGGAAAAGAAAGTTTCTCTTTCAGTTAAAAGGCTTTACCTGCTATTTGCAAAATTCTATGAACATCTATTGAAATTAAAATTAAAAGGGGACAGTGCAGGTATCGGAGTCCTTAATAAGACTATTAAAAATTCAGATAGTATTTCTAAAGCATGGCTATTGAAGCAATTATAAATTGGTATACCGCATCCGGGATTAAGGAAAGGGAAATTATGGTAAAGGATTTTAAACAAAAATTAGATAAAGCAGAAAAAGTGTCTTCACGGTTATGGATGACTAAGAAAGCGGAGGAATTAGAATGAAAACTTTCCAAAGATCGGGTCCAATTGCTTTTATATTATTTCTGATCTTATTTTCTCAATTTACTCAGGATGTATACTCCGAGGATATGAGCATCCCTCCTGTAGATAGTATTTACCATGGATATAAATTCATACTATCATTTGAAAAACAGAATTATGAAAAAGGTGAAGATGTATTTTTGAATATTGATCTTGTCAATGTAAGTAAAAGGACTGATACAGTAGATAATTATTACATTCAGGAGGTACTCTGGGGACTACTTATAAAAAATATATCAACAGGTAAAATTATTAAATATCAACCTATTGTTGAAGGAAATTATGTAACTAACAAATTTATATTAAAACCTGACTCAGTGCTTCGGAATCAAATATTTTTATATTCAGATTTTGGAAATGAAAGTATTCCCCAAAAAAATGAAATCTTTATACAAAAAAGAATATTCTCTCCAGGTACTTATGAATTTTCATTAAAATACAGAATGGAACGTGATGGATATTTAATAAAAAAAGATAAGGACTTTAATTATATAGTTTCTGATACAATAATTTTAAATATAAATGAAATTAGTGAGGCAAAAAAAGAGGAGTTTAATGATTTTTATAATTTGAAAAATAATGAAATACAATTGAATGAATCATTTTTAATTAAATATCCAAATTCAGTTTATTATGATCAGGTATTCTCCAATTTATTGTTACTGGTTAAATTTAAAGATGAACATAGCTTTAATGAAAAATATCAGGAACAAATATTCGATGAAATAATGAAATTTCCGGAAAGCAAACATATGGAGAATTATTGTTACGAAGCGATTTTGATTGATTATATAAATAACAAAAATCAAAATATAAAAAAAGAAACTATCGAGAAATTAAAAACTCTTTTAATTAGAACAAAATATTTTAATTGGTTTTATCAATTGATAAATGATAATGAATTCTTCGACTATATGAAGAGATATGAAAAGATGAATGAAGGACGAAGAGAAAATTAATAATAAAATTAAAAGTTTGTCATTTATTTTTACCTGATGGATATTTCTCTAACATCTTTGCAGGACGGATAGGTCTTCTTTCAAAATTCCCTCCGCAGTTCGGACACACATTTTTTAAAACTTCAGTAACACACTTTTCGCAAAACGTACATTCGAATGTACATATCATTGCATCAGAAGCGTCAGGCAAAAGCTGCACTCGACAATTCTCACAGGAAGGTTTTAATTCAAGCATGGTATTAATTTGTTTAATTTAAAATAAAGAGAAAGAACTGTAATTAATATGGATGATGAGATATTCATTTAGATTTTTAATTTTTCTTGGGTTAAACTGTTTTTATTTGCCCCGACCTTTAGGTCGGGTGTTATTTAAAGAATATCGGCTTTAGCCAAACCTTCATAATAAAATGATTCGGCTAAAGCCTGGAATAAAAAGAATATTAACCCCAGCCTAAAGGCTGGGGCAAATAAAATCAAAAAATTCTGTTCTCAGCAACAGTCTAAAAAATTGAGGCAATTAAAGCAAAATCTTCGGTTGCAATTCAACATTCTGTCGGAGTATACAAATTTTTGACAAAAAATTCATATAATTGACAAAACTTTCTAAATATTGAATTATAATTCAATCAAAAGAATAAATTGTCAATTACTAAATATTCATACCTCTAATTACAGCTCAAAAATCCACTTTCCCTTTTGGCACACTGATTGTATTAATGCTTATCAAGATTCCTTGTCACGTTCCGGGCTGAAAGGACCCGGAACGTAACAGGGAATCAAAATTGTAAACAGATTTAAAAATGAAATGAAGAATGACGCTGGATTCCCGATGAAGGCAATCGGGGAAATAATTAAAATAAAAATTAAAGGAGAACAAAAATGAACGTAGTAAAATTTAAGCACAACACAGACTGGAACGACTTCGAAAAATTATTTGGAGACTGGAAAGGAATTTCTGACATTGCATTCAACTGGAATGATGGAAAAAGCAGTTTTGCAAAATCAGAAATAAATGAAGATAAAGATAATTTCTATATTTCACTGGAAGTACCCGGTGTAAATAAAGAAGATGTAAAGATCAATCTTGAAGATAACACTTTGACGATCTCAGGCTCTAAGAAGAAAAATGAAGAATTCAAAGATAAGACCGTTATAGCAAATGAAAGATATTATGGCGAATTCAAAAGAACTTTCAATTTAACAGCTGAAATAAAGACAGATTCAATTGAAGCAAAATATGCTGACGGAGTTCTTCACATAATGCTCCCGAAAGTTGAAGAAGTTAAGCCTGTTGTTAAGGAAATAGTAATAAAATAATCAGAATTACATTGCCGGAAATACGATTTTACAAGTGATGAATATTTTAAGATGCGGATGAATTAATTTGATTTATAATAATAAACAGCAGATACCATCTGCTGACTTGGACAAAGGAAGTCGGCTCTCCTTTGTCATAAGTTAAATCTCAGTAACAGGGTGCAGCTTCTCAAAAAGCTCACCCTTTTTGAGTGTTAAAAGAGAGTCGAGTTGAAGAGTTTGGATATAAGCTTTAGTAAATAAAATACTGTCATTGATTGACGGGATTCCCGATGGAAGCATTTGGGAACGACATAATTGTCACAAAGAGTTTTGAAATAAAAAAATAAATTAAAAGAGCCGAAAGCTTTTAAAAAACAAGAAAGGAAAACTAAAACATG
>JBBRMY010000167.1:0-5321 GCA_038230595.1 Ignavibacteria bacterium | reverse complement strand
TTTACAATATTATTTGAGGCATCAAGATCCAGGCTTGCAAAAAATCCCGGATGAGTTTCCAGTATTTCATTTGTAAGTCTTTTTGAAGCGTCAGTTATCTTTTTACCTATAGCAATTACTCTGTAATTTTCATCTGCTTTAACAATTTTAAAAGCATATTTGATCAGGTTTGCATTGAAAGAGCCTGCAAGTCCCCTGTCAGATGAAACTACGATGAGAAGCTTATTCTTCACTTCTCTTTTTTCCAGCAATTTATTAAGCGAAGGGTCTGCAGATGAGATAAGCTCAGAAAGTATTTCACTCAAAGCTTCAGCATAAGGACGGGCTGCCATTATCTTTTCAGTAGCTCTTCTCAGCTTTGCTGCTGCAACCATCTTCATTGCCTTTGTGATCTTCTGAGTGTTTTTTACTCCTCTGACCCTGGCTTTTATTTCTTTTAAAGTTGCCAATTATCTATTGTTGAAAATTTTTCGGAAAAAATTTTGGTTTTATGTTATGCCTTAACGTTGATAGTTGATTTGAATCTTTCCGTGAAATCAGTTAAGAACTTTTTTAGTCTTTCTTCTAATTCAGGAGTTATTTCTTTCAGCTTGGCAATGTCAGTTAATATATCATTGTGCATGGTCTGAAGTTGATTAAGAACTTCATCAGTAAAAGCTTTTACATTTGCAACAGGGATCGCATCAAGATATCCTTTTGTTGCAGCATAAAGTAATATAACCTGATTCTCAACAGGAACCGGTGAATACTGTTTCTGCTTAAGGACTTCAACAAGTCTTTCACCTCTTGCAAGCTGAGCAAGAGTTGCTTTATCAAGATCAGAACCGAACTTAGCAAATGCTTCAAGAGCTCTGTACTGGGCTAACTCAAGTCTAAGAGTACCTGCGATCTTTTTCATAGCCTTGATCTGTGCATTACCGCCAACCCGTGATACTGAAATACCTACGTTAATAGCCGGTCTTACACCGGAATTGAATAAATTCTGTTCAAGGTATATCTGACCATCTGTAATTGAAATTACGTTAGTCGGAATATAAGCTGATACGTCACCTGCCTGTGTTTCAATGATAGGAAGCGCTGTTAATGAACCGCCGCCAAGATCTGCAGAAAGCTTTGAAGCTCTTTCAAGCAATCTTGAGTGAAGATAGAAAACGTCTCCCGGATATGCTTCTCTTCCCGGTGGGCGTCTTAATAATAATGATACTTCTCTGTATGAAGCTGCCTGTTTTGTTAAGTCATCAAAAACAACAAGGGCATGCTTTCCGCTGTCTCTGTAGAATTCACCCATACTTGTACCAGCATAAGGGGCAATGAACTGAAGAGGAGCCGGATCAGAAGCTGTAGCAGCAACGATGGTTGTATATTCCATTGCCCCTGCTTCTGTTAAATTTCTTACAACCTGAGCTATGGTCGAACCTTTCTGACCGATAGCCACATATATACAATAAACGTCTTTACCTTTTTGATTTATAATAGCATCAAGCGCAACAGCTGTCTTACCTGTCTGTCTGTCACCGATGATAAGCTCTCTTTGTCCTCTTCCGATAGGTATCATTGAATCAATAGCTTTTACACCTGTCTGAAGCGGCTGATTAACCGGAGATCTTTGCATAACTCCAAGCGCTTTTCTTTCAATAGGAAGATAAGTATCAGTCTTGATATCACCTTTACCATCGATTGGCTGACCGAGCGGATTAACAACTCTTCCAAGAAGAGCATCACCAACCGGAACCTGTGCGATCTTTCCTGTTCTCTTAACCTGGTCACCTTCTTTTACTTTTGAGGACTCACCAAATAAGATACAACCTACGTTGTCTTCCTCAAGGTTAAGCGCAATTCCGATAACTCCGTTCGGGAATTCAAGAAGCTCGGAAGCCTGGCATTTTGACAAGCCATAGACCCGTGCTACTCCGTCCCCAACGAAAAGAACTGTTCCTACATCGTATATATCAACTTCATTCTGGTATCCTGATAGCTGTTTCCTAAGAATGGCTGAAACTTCGGCGGATTTTACCTGTGCCATATAAAATTAACTCCTGTTAAAAATTAGTTTTTAAAATTAGTTTAAGACGATATCGCCTTCGTTAAATCTTTCTTTAAGCACTTCGAGCTGCCTCTTAATGCTTGCATCAATTATTGTATCCTTATACTTAACTCTGAAGCCGCCGATAAGATCTTTATTGATCTGATATACCGGATGAACTTTCAGCTTTAAGTGGTCTTCGATCTTTTTTGTAAGTTTCTCTTTTTCCTTATCACTCATTTCAACTGTTGTTTCAACAACAGCATCAACTATCCCATCATTATCATTTTTCAACTGAACAAAGTCCTTTAATAGATCAAGAATTATATTCTCTCTTTTTCTTTCAACAAGAATATGAAGATAATCGAGTGTTAATTTATTAATATTCTTTCCGAATATTTCATCGATGATCTCATCTTTCTTTACAGAATTTATAACGGGATTGCTGAAGAAGAGCGTGAGCTCTCTCGAACTTTCAAGAGATTCAATTATCATCTTAACATCTTTTTCAACATCCGGAAGGACCTTTCCGTCTTTTGCAGCTCCGTAAAGAGCTAGTGAATATCTTCTTGTGATCTTTTGATACATTCTTAATTGATTTTAATTCTTGCTTGGAACCTGATCAAGATACTGATCAATGATCTGCTTCTGCTTATTCTCATCGAGATTCTGCTTTATGATCAACTCAGCAGCTTTAACTGCGAGTTCGGAAACAGTACTTCTAAGCTCTGAAAGCGCAGTATCTTTCTCCTGCTGAATTTCCTTCATTGCCTGGTCATTAAGCTTCTTAACTTCTTCTCTTGCCTTATCTACGATAGAATCCTTTTCCTTTGCAGCGATCTCTCTTGCTTCGGCAATGATCTTCATTGACTGAGCATTAGCTTCGGCAAGGTTCTTTCTGTTCTCTTCGATCATTTGCTGTGCTTCGTCCTTTAGCTTTTCTGCGCTTTCGATGGCAGACCTTATTGAAGTCTCTCTTGTATTAAGAGAGTTCAAAAGCGGCTTCCATGCAATTTTGCGAAGAAGAAGCAGGAGAAGAACAAATATTATAATCGTCCAGATAATAAGACCCGGGTTCACTGTCAGAAGAGTGGCTTTTTCATGAGCCGGCTCCTGAAACAATAAAACCATAGAGTAATTATATAGTAAATTCAATATGAACATCCTGACTTATTTTAAAAGTTGAATAAATTAAAAATGAAATTCTGTTACATTCCCACGCCGGAGTCCCCGATTAAAGCATTCGAGGATAAACTGGGGAACGAGGAGAACTCATCAATTAAGCAGCTTTGGTTGCAAGCAATATGCAGATAACCAGACCGAAAAGAGCAACACCTTCAACAAGAGCTGCTGCAATGATCATAGTAGTTCTGATCTCACCTGTTGCTTCAGGCTGTCTTCCGATCGCTTCTAAAGCTGAACCGGCTAATCTTCCGATACCGATACCTGCTCCGATAACAACTAAACCTGCTCCGATACCTGCTGCTAAAAATGCTAAATCCATTTTTGTAATTCTCCTTTTGTTTTTTGATTTGTTATATGTAAAAAAAATCTTTTGTTTAATTTGATCCAACCCTTGCAGATTGTATCAGGACAGGTCACGACCTGTCCGTACAAGTTATTTTTAAAGAACTAAAACTTTTAGTGATCCTGATGAATTGCTCCCTGAATAAATAAGACAGACAGCATAGTAAAAATGTATGCCTGAAGAAGTGCTACAAATATCTCAAGACAATATATGAATAATGCAAACGGAACTGCAATAACAGCTCCTGTATAATTCAGAATAAATATTAATCCGATAAGTGAAAGAATAATAATCGTACCCGCAGTAATATTCGCAAACAACCTGATCATCAGTGAGAAAGGTTTTGTGAAAAGACCTATGAACTCTACAACAATCATGATCGGCATTACAAAGATTGGAATTCCCGGAGGAACAAGATTCTTAAAGTATTTTAATCCGTTATGCTTTACACCCATTACCTGTGTCATTGCAAAAGTAACTAATGCAAGACCGCCGGTAACGTTAATATTCTTAGTCGGCTGTGCCATGAACGGGAACAAGCCTATGAAATTTGCAAACAGAATAAAAAAGAATAGAGTAAGAAAAAAAGGAAGATACTTAATTCCCTCTTTACCCATATTAGCTACTACAACTTCATCTCTGATAAATACAACGATAGATTCAATCATATTACCTAATCCGGTCGGAACTTTGTTCTTTGCATTTTTAGATGCTGCTGCAACAAGAACAATTACTAGCACTAATGATGAAACGATCATCATGAAAAGGCTTTTTGTAACCGAGAAATCTATTAATACACTTCCGATCTTAACAGGCGGGAATTTTGGAAGATGAAGCTTTCCTAACATATAAAAATCTACATAATCGTGATCAACAACCTTGCTGATGATATCAAGCTTTGTATTATCTTCAGCTTCATGCTCATCGCCAGCTTTATTTGTATTTGTTGACTCTATTTTTTCATTGGTAACGGAATTCTTCTTTTCATTTTCTTTACCCTGCGCAAATATTGCGCTTCCTGATAAGAAAACCAATAAGAAAAGAAAAAGGCTAACGAAAATGAATGATGTTCTGAATTTTAAAGCTAAATTAGGGAGATAATTCAATGGTCTGGTTTTACTGATTATAATTTGATTAATTCTTATTTAAAGATTTTGTAAGATATTTTAATTCCGGTATCAGGTAAATAATATATGCAGCAAAAAACGCAATAGTGAAAACAAGCTTATCAAGGGTTAAGAACTTAATGCAAAGAAAAATTACTATCAGCATTGAGAAAAGTCTTACAACCATTACTGAAAGAACTACATTTAAAAACTTTTTAGGGTCAATATCTTTTTTTCTTATCAGCCAATAGGTTCCTGCAGATGCGCTTATAAGATTTATTACTATCGCTATAAGAAATTCTTTTATAAGAGATAATTGCCCGGTAAAATATGAGAACGCAATACTGCTTAATATCAGAACAATTGTAATTATAAAAACTCTTATGAAGAAAACTTTTATCAAATTTAAGCTAAGTCTATAAACTTTTTGCTTTATCTTTTTCTCTGTTTAGCCTGTCCTGTTTATCTTCAGCTACCAGCTTCATTATTGACAGATAAAAACTGTAAAAGCCTCCAAAGAAACCGATGAAAGTAAGACTGAGAGTGAACAAAAAACCTGTATCAAACTTTCCATCCAGCCATTTTCCTATAAATAGAAATATGATAATTACTGCTGCGAGCTGGATCCCCAATCCGGAGTATTGAATTATTTTAGAATCCGACT
>JBBRMY010000166.1:0-5386 GCA_038230595.1 Ignavibacteria bacterium | reverse complement strand
TATCGAGTCCTATGAGAAAATCAGTAAACGGAGGAGCAGTTGAAAAAACCATATCAAATCCATCATATTTTTTCCAGAGCTCATGTGCTTTTTTTACAGCTTTTTTTCTCCAAAGTATCTTATTGTCCGGAACCAGGAACATTTGTGAAAGCTTGCTGCGTAGCTTAACATAAAACTCATTCGGAGTTTTAGTTATTATCTTCTTAGGGTCAAAATCTCCTTTACCTGTTCTTTCAATTATAACTCCGCTTTCAATCGCTTCATTCAAAAGATATTCATCAACAGCGAAATATTTTTTCGGAGATGAAGTAAGAACAACAGGCTGCCACCCGAATTCCTTAAGATATTTGGCAAATTTTAAAGTCCGCTGAACACCTCCCATACCCATAGGAGGGAAATAATATGCTATTATAAGTACTTTATTCAAAAAATCTGATTCTGTATTTATTTATAAGATCTAAAAATAACTTTTTACCAGAAATAAAATGTTAAATCTTGAATTTACTGTAATTGGAAAGGAATATCAATTCAATTGGTGGGTCAATACATATTCTTCAAAAATACTGATGAGTTAATAAAAACAAAAGCCGGGTTTTCCGGCTTTTGTTTTTATTAACTTATACAGGCAGATCAATAAGTTTATGCTTCTGTTGCCTCAACAGGATTCATTGCCTCTGGATTTAATGAATCTGAAATTGTTGACAGTTTTATATCAGCATTTTTTTCTTCCTCAAGAGTTTCTCTTAATAACTCTGCAACTTCTTTATATCCTAAAAGGCGGGAGTAAGTTGCTGCGCAACCATAACTGCCGATCTCATAATGCTCTACTTTCTGAGCAGCACAAATTAAAGCAACGTCTAATACTTCCGGAGTCATATCTTCTTCAAGAATTTCTTTTCCTTCTTTAATCAATCCTTCCATTGCCTTGCATTTTTTACCTTTTAAAGTTCTTCCACCTGCAAGTTTCGAGATCTTTTCAAGTCTTTTGACATGACCCTCTGTTTCTTTTAAATGATTTTCAAAAGCAGTTTTTAATTTAATAGAAGTTGCGGCTTTTGCCATCTTCGGTAATGCTTTTGTAAGTTGATTCTCTGCGCTATAGAGATCTTTTAATTCATCCATTAAAAAATCCTCTAAATTTTTCATTTTTGGCATAGTAATAGGATTAAATTTATAAATAATTTATAAAGTGTTTGATTAATTTTATAGAATTGTGAAAGAGCTGTTTTCGATGCCTGAGTTGCAAACGCTGAAGAACACGCAGCCCAGAATAATTAAAAAGAATTTAGCTACCCTTTAGGAATGGCAAGCTTTGAAAATTAATGCTTTACATCAAAAGAGTATGACGGATAATCAGGAAATATTAACTGTTTTATTCTGTTGATCATCTTCATAAAAGCTCCTTTTATTTACTGTTGTTATAATTATTAATTTAAAATTTTTAAAAATAATTCCAAAAAAATGATCAATTGAAATTTTTTTATTTTTTTATATAATGATGTGTTGTATCGGGAAAAGTATGTATCAGGAAAGTGGATATAAAGATTAGCTGCCAAATCAGATGGATACGAAAAGCTGAAATCTGAGCGGAATAATTATATTATTATTAGTTCTTTAGGACTTGTATTGAGAATCTCACAGCCATCATTTTTGACTATAACATCGTCTTCAATCCGAACTCCACCTAAACCTTCGACATATATGCCGGGCTCGATCGTGATAATGTTGTTTACATCTAAAATAAAATCCATTCTTTGATTTAAATACGGACCTTCGTGAGTGTCATAGCCCAATCCATGACCAAGTCCATGACCGAAATTATTCCCATAGCCATTTTCTGTAATATGATCTCTCGCTACAGAATCGATAGTTTTTGTGTGCTCACCGGCTTTAACAGCATCAAGTGCTTTTTGCTGAGCTTCCTTAACTATAGAATAGATTTTTTTATGTTCTGAACTAAGGCTGCCAATTCCAATGGTTCGGGTAAGATCGGAACGCAATCCTTTATAAACACAGCCGAAATCCAGTTTCAAAAATTCACCTTTTGCAATTTTCTTTTCTGTAGGACGGGCATGCGGGAAAGCGCTTCGGATACCTGACGCAACAATGGGCTCAAAAGCATTTGTTTCTGCCCCAAGCTTTCTGTGTATATATGTAATCTCTGCAGCCAGCTCATTTTCAGTCATTCCCGGTTTTATCATTCCAAGAATTGTTTCAAAAGTCTTATCAGTTATCTCAACTGCTTTTTTTGTTTTTTCTATTTCGTCTTCATTCTTTTTACCGATAACAGGCTCAATCAAAGAATTAACAGGAATAAAATTTAAATCTTTAAATTTATCCTTGAGTCCATCAGCAGTATTAACCGAAGCAATGTGGGATTCAAACCCGATGTTTTTCAGATTATTTTTTTTAGAAATTTCCGAAATATAATCGAGTGAACCCTGTGCAAATATAATTATTTCAAATTCTTTGGACACTTCATCTTTTGACTGACTAAGATATCTGAAATCGGATATGAAATAATTTTTATTTTTAGTTAATAGTACAGATGCTGCACTTCCTGAAAATCCGGTAAGATAACGGATATTCGATAATGAGGTTACTAAAAGTGCCTCGATATTATATTTTGAGTACAGTGATGTTATTTCCTGAATGCGATCCATTTGATTGATTTGATGAAGATAAAATTATAGGTTAGTTGAAATATTATCAATTCAGTAAAGGTTATAGACTAAGAACATGATACCCATTCCTTATTTTATTAATGCCAAAAGATCATTATAAGTACACCAGTAACGATGAAGACCATTCCAACGAGGATCTTATAAGTGAATGGCTCTCCGAGTATTATAAAGGAAAGAAGAACTGTCAAAACTACACTTAACTTATCAATAGGAGCAACAATTGAAAGTGGTCCTTCCTGAATTGCTTTAAAATAACATAGCCACGAAAGTCCGGTCATTGCTCCGGATAAAACAATGAAAAGAAGAGTTCGTCGGGATATTGCTGCAAGTCCTTCAGAGACTCCGGTAAATCCATTACCCGTTCCTGCTCCAGTGAAAATTACAATTCCCCAGGCGATAATCAAAATGACAATTGTTCTGATCCCTGTAGCCAGATTTGAATTAATATCTCTAACTCCGACTTTTGCAAAAAGAGCAGTAAGAGCTGCGAAGAGAGCTGATAGAACTGCATATAAGACCCACATAAGTTTAATTTAAATTTTAAAGTAGATTTTATATAAAATATAATAAGACTAATATACGGATTAAATTATTAAAGTTTGGCAGAACATTTTATAAGAAATAATAAAGGGTATCTTTATAACGGCAGCGAGCTATATCGCTTCATGGGATGTAATATGTATTCTTTATTATATGAAGAGCAAATTATATCTGTGCAAATGCTTGAAGACGTTTGTGCTAATAATTTTGATTCGGTGAGATTCTGGTGCTTTGATTCAGGTGACCGAAATGAAATTAAAAGAAAGCTTAAATTTATTTTAGATAAGTGCGCCGAATTAAATTTAAAAGCAATTCCCGTTCTTTCAGACCAATGGGGTTTCATAAAGAACTACAATATGGACGTTGAATGGTATAAGAACGGATATAAAAATGATTTTATGAGTTATGCTTCAGAAATGATAAGTGAATTCAAAGAAAGGAAAGAAATTATTTTATGGGAGCTTATTAATGAGCCTATCTGCAGCGATTTTGAAATTTTTTATAAATTTGTACAGGATTCTACTAAGCAATTAAAAACTGTAAATGAGAATCAACTTATAACTTTAGGAACAATTGGAGGAATTGGTAATAAGTTCGGAAATCCATTTTCAAGATTTTCATTAAAAAACTTTGAAAAACTTTACTCTATAAAAACACTGGATGCTGTTTCGCTTCATGATTATAGTTATGATTCAACTGTTTTGGAAAGAATGGACATTTTATTTAGATTTGGCGGAAAGCATTATAAAATTCTTGAAAGGATAAATAATTTTATTAGCTTTATTCCTTCAAAACTTGATGAATATTTTTTAAACCGATCAAAGATAAGAATAGGCGGATTTAATCTGAGAAGATTATGGAAAAGATATAACACAAAACAAATTGAAATTTCTAAAAAGCTAGAAAAACCTGTTTATGTTGGAGAAGCAGGATATAAGAGAAAACTTACTAATAGACGGCGTGTAATTGAGTTGGAGGCTTTAGAATTATTCAGAAAAGATATTAGCGGGGTAATGCTTTGGTCTTTTGAGTCAAATGGAAAGTCAGTTGATGGGCATGGATATGGGTTTGATGGTGCAGATGGAATATCGGAAGTGGTGAAATCTATCAGGAATTCGGTGGAATAGCTTTTTTTATAGAATTTCGGCATGAACAGCCTCATTTAAGAATAACATCCACTGCAAGAGTATGTAATTACATTGACTTTTTTGAGTTTCTAAGGTAAATTTAAGCTTTTGCGATTTTAACAGACCTTTTACAGATAACATAAACAATACCGGAGTAACAATTTGAAGAAAAACCTTTCAAGAATCATTATTACGATTTTTCTTGTAGCACTTGCCATTTATTTTATTTATCCAACATACCAGGATTATAGTTTAAACCAGGAGCTTAAAAAACTATCAGGACAAGACAGCGCTGACTTTGTTGAAAAGAACACTGACAAGCTAAGAAGCACCAGAGATAAAAGACTTAAGCTCGGACTCGATCTTAAGGGCGGGATGTATGTAGTTATTGACGTCGATGTCATTAAGCTCATAGAAGACTTAGCCAAGAAAAAAGACGATACCTTTAACGGCATCATCACTCAGCTCAGAAATGATTATACAGTAAAATCGATCACTGACGAGCAGATCATGGATTCATTTAAGAAAAAGCTTGGAGAAAAAGGGCTTACTCTTAAATCATATTATGGTGAGATCAGAGATGATGAAAGTACAGTTGAGAAAAAGCTTCTTACAGAAATTGAAGGCTCTTTAGACAGGGCAGTTGAGATCGTACGAAATCGTATCGATCAGTACGGAGTAGCTGAACCTCAGATCCAGAAGATCGGTGGAAACAGAATAATTGTTGAGCTTCCGGGTGTAAGTAATCAGGATGAAGTAAGAAAACTTCTTCAGGGTACAGCTTTGCTTGAATTCAAGATCGTAAAAGATCCTGAATCAACTTTCAAAGTTATGCAGGCTATAAATACATTGTTAGCCGGCAATACTGATTCTACTAAAAAGGATACTACAAATCTGAAAGTTTCTCAGAACACTATTAAAGATACGACTAAAACAAAAGAGACTTTAACAAGTGCAGCTAATAAAGACAAAAAAGATACCACTAAGTCTAAGAACAACCTTACTTCAAATAAAACTGAAGTAAAAAAAGATACT
>JBBRMY010000165.1:0-5393 GCA_038230595.1 Ignavibacteria bacterium | reverse complement strand
GGCATTAGATGGAGAAAGCGCGATTGAGCTTGTAAAAAATAATGAGTATGATATTGTAATTACTGATTTCAACATGCCGGGAATGAACGGCATTGAGTTAACTAAAGAGATCCTCAAATTCATACCACATGCAGTTATAATTCTTATCACCGCTTATATATCAGTTAAGGCTGCATTAGAGTCGAGTCATCGGGGTGCATTTTACTATCTAACAAAGCCGATCGATAAGGATGAACTGCTTATAGCAGTAGACCGCGGACTTGAAAGAATGAATCTTCTGAAATTGAGCAGCACTGTAAATAATCAGGTAGCTGAAAAAGATACGGAAGAATTCACATTCAGAACCATGAATAAGCAGATCAAAGCTCTTCTCGAAGAAGTTTTGATCGCAGCTAAATCAGATTCAACAATCCTTATAACAGGCTCTAATGGAACGGGAAAAGAAGTTCTGGCAGAATATATTTATCATAACAGTTTAAGGGCTGATAATCAGTTCATAGTTGTTAATTGCGCTGCAATACCAGAGCAGCTTCTTGAATCGGAATTATTCGGGCATGCAAAAGGCTCTTTCACCGGAGCAATAAGAGATCATAAGGGATATTTTGAGATCGCCGATAAAGGAACGATCTTTCTTGATGAGATCGGAGAAATGGATCCCATGCTTCAGGTAAAGCTTTTGAGAGTTCTCCAGCAAAGACAATTTTCCAGAGTAGGAGATCCTAAGATAATTAAAACTAATGTCAGGATAATTGCTGCTACAAATAAAAATCTTCGCAATTTGATAAAGGAAGATAAATTCAGAGAAGATCTGTATTACAGACTAAATGTTTTTGAATATCATTTACTTGATCTGAAAGAAAGACCTGAAGATATTATTTTTTATTTTAAATATTTTGTAAAGGAATTTTCGCGGCAGAATAACAAGCAGATCAATAATATCGGAGAAGATGTAGAATCAATTTTATGCAGTTATCCCTGGCCAGGCAATGTAAGGGAGTTAAAAAATATTGCTGAAAGAGCCACTGTTTTAAGCAAGACAGATTCTCTTTCTAAAGATCTTTTGCCCCCTACAATTTCAGAATATAAAACAACGGATAACACTGAAGATGAAGAGCTGATGATCACTCATTCGGATGATTACCTTGAGAATAAGAATGCATTATTAAGAGAGTTTGAGTTGAAGTTTATTAAGAAGCATCTGAAGCTGAATAATGGGAATATCAAGAAAACCGCTGAAGCTATTAACTTTCATCCCGTGAGCCTACGCCAAAAGATGCAGAAACTGGGTATCTATATTGGGCACAAAGTAGAAGAATAACCGCTATAAATGGAATAAGAACCTGACAGGAAAAATTATCTATCAGGTAAGTATAGGAGGGAAACTGCAAGTCTCTTTTTTTTCGTATTCGGATTGCTGTTGGTGATGTTCCAATTAAACAGAACTAAAAACGACAGCGGCGTAGAATGGGTAGGTCTTCATTAAAAGTATTCTTGTAAAACTTTTTTCATATATTGATGGATCTTCGATAAAAACATTCTGGGAAAATGTTTGCGGACTTCACAATTTATATACCTACTCATTAAAGTGGAATTGAATATTAGTGCAACTGTATGAATATTTTCTTTTGTTATGTAATAAAATAATTTAACCGGAACAGATCGCTCCTAACGGAGCTTTCATTTTAAATACTATCATTTCTACAAACAGTACGCTCCTACGGAGCTATAAACATATCTGCTTTTTATTAAGCACAATTAAGTGCGGACCTGCTTGTAGCAATTTAGATAAAAAGAAATCGAGCTCCGTAGGAGCGTCCTGTAAAACACACCAGCACAAGTTTTGGTTCGCACTTTAATGTAACGGGCGATACTTCCGTTCATTATGGCGCATTTGATCGCTCATCTCCTGCTCCGACATCTCAGGATGCAGGATGTTCAAGCGGCGCATGTTGTTAATATAAAGCTTAAGTTTCTTCTGAAATTAATTGCAAAGCTCAACTCATACTATGCTCAAAAGTAAGAATGAATTTTGTCTATCCATGAAAATTTATCTTTTAAAATAGTTTCTTTATTTTTGTGAACGTAATCGATATATGCCTGTGCCACCGGAGACAGTTTCTTCCCTTTGAGCCATATTAACTGCCACCTGGATTTTATCGGAAATCCAACAACGGGAATAATTTTTAAATCCCCTGAAGACAATTCATTTCTTAAGCCGATAAGAGGCATTACTGAATTACCAAATCCGGCAATTACTGCCTGCTTCAATGCTTCATTAGAAGTTAACACCATTTTTTTTCTTACTTTGATCTTATGCTTATAAAAGTATTCTTCCATTACGTATCGTGTTCCCGAGCCTTCTTCCCTGAATATAAGAGGCATCTCCTTTAATTTTTCTTTACTGACAGGATAACTGCGTTTTACTTCACTCTTATTTCCCACGACAAAAAGTTTATTTTCCATCAATGTCTCTTTGTTTACTTTGAGTTCCTGCGGTATTATGGAAACCAAGGCAAAATCAATTTCATTATTTTGAAGGCTGTTAATTACCTTTGACTTATTTGTAACATCCATTACTAAATCTATTCCCTTATGCTCTTTTAAAAAATCGGTCAGAAAATAAGGCATTACATACTTTCCCGTAGAGACAATTGAAATTACCAACCGTCCCGTTAACAAGCCTTTATAAGACATTGTCTTATAATTTATAGCATAGACCTCATTAATGATCCGTTCAGCCATAGCATAAATTTCTTTTCCGAATTCTGTGACATATAACTGTCTCCCGACAACTTCTGTCAGAGGAATTTCAAACTGATCCTGCAAATTTTTTAATTGAATGGAAACAGCAGGCTGGCTCATAAAAAGCTCCCGGGATGCTATTGTTATGCTCTTTGCCTGAACTACTTTAGCAAAAACTTGCAACTGATGAAGTGTATAATGCATAAAAATTGTTTATGTATGATATAACAAATATAAATAAAAATATATCAATTATCTTGTTTATTTTTGTATAGTGTAGCAGTAAAACAGATAAATTAAATGATACCAATATTCCTAAAAATAATTACATTAAAATAATCATGCAGAAAATAACGGTAGCAAAAGGAGACGGAATAGGTCCTGAAATTATGGATGCCGCTCTTGAAATCATTATGGCAGCGGGAGCTCAAATTGAAGTTGAAGAAATCGAAGTAGGCGAGAAAGTATATTTAGCAGGTAATACCTCCGGTATTGCAAGAGAATCCTGGGATATTATTCGCAGGAATAAAGTTTTTTTGAAAGCTCCTATTACAACACCGCAGGGCGGCGGGTATAAAAGCTTAAATGTAACTACACGAAAATCTTTGGGTTTATACGCTAACATCCGACCCTGTATGAGTCTTCATCCGTTTGTCAGCACAAAGCATCCGAAAATGGATATTGTAATTGTTCGCGAGAACGAGGAAGACCTATACGCAGGAATCGAACATCAGCAGACATATGAAGTAGTGCAGTGCTTAAAGCTGATCAGCCGTCCCGGCTGTGAAAAAATTGTTCGTTACGCTTTTGAATACGCAAAAGTTAACGGACGAAAGAAAGTAACTTGTTTCACGAAAGACAATATCATGAAACAGACTGACGGTTTATTTCATCAGGTGTTTAATGAAATAGCAGCAGAATATCCTGAAATAGAAAATGAGCATTGGATTGTCGATATCGGCGCAGCAAAAATGGCTGATACACCTGAAGCATTTGATGTGATCGTCATGCCGAATTTATACGGAGATATACTCTCAGATGTAGCCGCTCAAATTACGGGTTCAGTCGGTCTTGCAGGCTCATCTAACATAGGTGAGAAATGCTCAATGTTTGAAGCTATTCACGGCTCCGCCCCACGTTTAGCCGGTCAGAATCGGGCTAACCCTTCCGGACTGCTTCAGGGAGCTGTTATGATGCTTAATTATATCGGACAAAATGACATAGCAGAAAAAGTACAAAATGCATGGTTAAGGACAATTGAAGATGGGATACATACTTATGATATATTCAAAGAAGGAGTGAGTAAACAAAAATTAGGAACAAAAGAATTTGCTTTAGCGGTGACAAGCAACCTGGGAAAAGATCCGCATACGTTGAAAAAAGTAAGTTATCCTAAGGGACAAACAATAAATATCCCGAAATATCAACGCAGAGCTCCGCAGACAAAAGAGCTGGTAGGAGTTGATATATTTGTTCATTCCAATAACAAAACCCCCGATGATCTGGCATCATTGGTACAGGAATTAAACTCAGAGGAGATTAAACTAACTATGATAACTAACCGGGGAATAAAGGTGTGGCCGGACGGATTTGATGAAACTTTTTGTACAGATCATTGGCGATGCAGATTTAAACCGTTGAATGAGCAGTCCATTTCCAATAAACAAATTATAGACTTATTGAAAAAAGCAGTAGATAAGAATATTGATACAATCAAAACTGAAAATCTTTATACTTTTGACGGCGTTCCAGGCTTCTCTCTAGGACAAGGTCAATAAAATATATCGTGAAATTTGTTTTATTGAACTATTGGATTTTTTGACAGAGGTCAAAAAAAGGGGTATATATTGCAGTGAACAATGTTTTGAAAGTATTTAATTGACAGAATACTATGTTTACAAACCGGAAATTAATTATTGCAACTAAGCATAATAAAGAAGAAGTAATTTCCCCTCTGGTTGAAAAAGCGCTTGGAGTAAAATGTTTTACTCCTGATAATTTTGATACGGATTCTTTAGGTACTTTTACAGGCGAAATTGAACGCAAGCACGACCCGATTACTACGATGAGAAATAAATGCCTTCAGGCAATGGAATTAAATAATTGCGATTTAGGCATTGCAAGCGAGGGTTCATTTGGTCCGCATCCCTCAATTTTTTTCGTATCTTCAGACGATGAGTGGCTGATTTTCATCGACAAAAAAAATAATCTTGAAATCATTGAAAGAGAGCTAAGCCTTGAAACAAACTTCAATGGCAATGAAGTAAAAACTGAAAAGCAATTAATTGATTTTGCAATACGAGTGAAGTTCCCTTCGCATGGTTTGATTTTGCGAAAGGCGAAAGATAAAAACTCAAAAATTGCTAAAGGGATTATGGATTTGAGAACCCTTAAAGAAACATTTGCTATGTTTATTGATAAATACGGCAAAGCCTATGTAGAAACAGATATGAGAGCGATGTATAATCCAACAAGAATGAGAGTAATAAAAAGCGCCGTTAAAAAACTTGTTAAGAAAATAAATTCACACTGCCCGCAATGTGATACGCCCGGTTTTGAAATTACAGAAGCATTTAAGGGACTTCCGTGCATCTCATGCGGAACCCCTACAAGATCAACTTTAAGCTACATCTATCAATGTAAAAAATGTG
>JBBRMY010000164.1:0-5407 GCA_038230595.1 Ignavibacteria bacterium | reverse complement strand
CTATTTTCTTATGCTGCTGTTAATATTTCCGGTTTATTCTTTGTAATTAAAACTGTATGTTCAAAATGTGCTGAAGGCTCATTATCACCTGAAACTATTGTCCAGCCATCTTTTAATGTATACACTTCATATGTTCCGTAATTGACCATTGGTTCAATCGCTATGACCATTCCGCTTCTGAGCTTAACATTATTTCCCGGTGAATAAAAATTCGGTACTGAAGGCTCTTCATGCAGCTCTTTTCCAATTCCGTGTCCAACCAACTCTCTTACTATTCCAAAACCCGCACCTTCTACATGATTCTGAATTGCACAGGAGATATCATTTATAGTATTACCTTCCCTGCATTGTTCAATTCCTTTGTAAAGTGATTCTTCTGTTATCTTTAAAAGCTTTTTCTTTTTTGGACTTATTTCTCCAACTTCAAATGTAAAAGCACTGTCTCCGTGGTAACCATTCATTTTAACTCCAACATCGACTGAAACTATATCGCCGTTCACTAGCTTTCTTTCTCCCGGAAGTCCATGAACAACTTCATCATTAACTGAAATACAAGCGCTTCCCGGAAATCTTAATCTGCCTACTTTATAACCTTTAAATGCCGGGTAACCACCTTTAGAGATAATAAACTCTTCAACCAACGAGTCTATTTCTTTTGTAGTAATTCCTGGTTTAATTTTATCTTTAATGAACTTTAAAACTTCACCTGTAAGCTGACAACTTTTTCTAATAAGATCAATTTCCTTTTCATTCTTTATCATTCCCATAATACAGTTCTATCTTCTTGCCTTCAGTTTACCGCTTTTCATAAATCCATCATAATGTCTCATTAATAAATGAGATTCAATTTGCTGCAGTGTATCAAGAGCAACACCAACAATAATAAGTAAGCTTGTTCCGCCAAAGAATGAAGCTAATCCGGTAGTAACACCCATGTTCATTAAGAAAGTCGGAAGTATAGCTATTATTGCTAAAAATATTGCACCAGGTAATGTTATCTTTGTTAAAATATTATCAATATAATCTGAAGTCGGTTTTCCTGGTCTTACTCCTGGAATAAACCCGCCTTGCTTTTTCATGTTATCAGCTACATCCTTCGGATTAAATGCTATAGCAGTGTAGAAGTATGTAAAGAACACGATAAGCAATGCATACATTGCAGAATAAACATAACTTGTATTAGAAAAATACTTTGACAAGCTTTGCATAAAATCATTATTTGGAAAAAATGTCAGAATTGTATTTGGAATAAACATTATAGACTGTGCAAAAATGATCGGCATAACACCCGCCTGATTCACTTTCATTGGAATATACTGTGTAACACCTCCGAATACTTTTCGCCCGACTACCCGCTTAGCATATTGAACAGGTATTTTTCTGGTAGCAACTGTAACAATAATTACTCCAGCAATAATTAGTAAGAATCCTACTATATAAATTAACTCTATAAGAATGTTTCTTACGCCTGAAGCAACTATCTGGTATTCGTCAAACACCGAATATGGGAATCTGTCAATAATACCAATAAAAATAATAAGTGAAATACCGTTACCAATTCCTCGCTCTGTTATCTGTTCACCAAGCCACATCATAAAGACAGTTCCTGCTGTAAGCATGATCACTGTTGAAAAAGTAAAGGCAAACCCTGAAATTTCCGGACTTATAATACTTGTTTCTCCTACGTGTCTGCTTGCAAGCTGAACACTAACTCCCCATGCTTGTAATGCTGCAACTGGGATAGTTCCAAGTCTGGTAAGCTGATTGATCTTTTTTCTTCCTTCTTCACCTTCTTTTTGAAGCTTCTGAAAATAAGGAAAGACAGCTCCGAGAAGCTGAATGATAATAGAAGCACTGATATAAGGCATAATTCCTAATGCGAACACAGCTGCATTTTTAAAAGCACCTCCAACAAAAAGATCATAAAGACCGAATAAAGTATTATCCGACTGATTTCTTGTTGCCTCTGCTAAAAGAGTAGCATTAATACCCGGCAGAGTTATATGAGCTCCTATTCTAACAACTACAAGAAGGACAAGAGTAAAAAATATTCTTGTCCTAAGCTCTTCAATTTTAAATATATTTCTGATATTATCTACGAAACCACTCATACGGTAATAGCTTTCCCCCCGCTCTTCTCGATCTTTTCAATTGCTGACTTACTGAAAGCATTTGCTGAGATCTCGATCTTAGATTTTAAATCGCCATTACCTAAAACTTTCAAAGGCTTATTTCTTCCCGATAAAAGCTTTTCAGATAACAAAGATTTAAGATCGATCTTCTCTGTTATTCTGTTCTTATCAAGATATTTTTGAATTTCGCCTACATTGATAGTGTGAAATTCAGTTCTGTTAAAATTCTTAAATCCAAACTTCGGGATTCTTCTTTGAAGTGGCATCTGTCCGCCTTCAAACCAGGTTTTATGCTTTGCGCCTGATCTGGACATTTGACCTTTATGACCTCTGGTTGATGTTCCGCCATGACCTGAACCCTGACCTCTTCCAACTCTTTTCTTTGGTTTTCTTGAGCCTTCAGCCGGTGTTAAATTGCTTAGTATATCCATTTTCCGGTAATAAAAAATTGTTTTATAAAATTAAAAATTAACTCCCTAAAGTCTTAAAGAGTTAATCGATATTTATTCAAAAATACTGTTAAACTGTTTCAACCTTTATAAGATGATCAACAGTTCTTATCATTCCTCTGATAGCAGGATTATCTTCTTTTACAACAGAGCTGTGCATCTTGCCTAAGCCTAATGCTTTTACAGTTCTCTTTTGATTTTCAATTCTGTCGATTACGCTTTTTACCAGTGTTATTTTTAACATTGCCATTATCTTTAGTAATTATTAATTGCTTGAAAAAAGCTCAGCAAGTGTTATGCCTCTTCTGTCAGCAACTGTCTTTGCATCACTTAAATTCGTTAAAGCATTCATAGTAGCTTTTACCACGTTGTGTGGATTTGAAGAACCCTGAAGCTTTGAAAGTATATCTTTAATACCTGCTGATTCAAGAACAGCTCTGACTCCGCCGCCGGCAATTATTCCGGTTCCCGGTGAAGCAGGCTTCAGAAGAACTTTAGCAGCTCCGTATTTTCCTATTATATCATGAGGAATTGTTCCCTTACTGATAGGAACTGCAACCAGATTTTTCTTTGCATCTTCTACACTCTTCTTAATAGAGTCAGTTACTTCGTTTGCTTTTCCAAGACCTATCCCAACGTTTCCTTTTCCGTCTCCGACAACTGAAACAGCTGAGAATGAAAATCTTCTTCCGCCTTTTACAACTTTAGCAACTCTGCCAATATTAACAAGCTTCTCTTTTAATTCGAGATCCCCTGCCTTGTATGATTTCTGTCTTTTTGCCATTTATATTAAAAATTCTTTAAATTCTTGTTCGTGTAATGTTGTTCTCAGGGGAGGATTCGAACCTCCACAGACGCCTCCAAAGGGCGTTGTCCTGCCATTAGACGACCCGAGAGTGATTTAGTTTAGAGCAACATATAATATACTCATTTTTTTTAAAACTTTAAACCACCTTCTCTGGCACTATCGGCAAGAGCTTTCACTCTTCCATGAAACAAATATCCGTTTCTGTCAAAAACGACAGATGAAATATTATTTTTGATTGCTTTTTCTGCGATCAGCTTTCCTACTATCTTACTTACTTCAATTTTTCCTTTTTCACCGGTTACTTTGTCAGTTACTTCCTTTGACTTAGAGGAAACAGACATTAGTGTCTTTGCATTAAAATCATCTATAAGTTGTCCATAAATATGATTAAGACTTCTGAACACAACTAATCTTGGAGTAGACACTGTTCCTGAAACTCTTTTTCTGATCTTGTATTTGATCTTTTCTCTTCTTGTTAATGCTTTTTTACTCATTGTTCTATATTAAACTTTTATTATGCTGTATTATTTTGAAGCTGTCTTTCCTGCTTTTCTTCTTACTACCTCAGTATCATACTTAATTCCTTTACCTTTATAAGGCTCCGGCATTCTGAATTCTCTTATCTTTGCAGCTACTAACCCTACAAGCTGCTTATCAATTCCAGATACAACTATTGTATTCTGATTAGGAAGAACAAGATTAATTCCCTTTGGTGCATTAAAAACAATTGGATGAGAATATCCAAGCATCAAAACAAGAGTCGTTCCTTTAAGCTCAGCTCTGTAACCAATACCGACTAATTCTAATTTCTTAGAAAAACCGTCTGTTACTCCTGTTATCATATTCTGGGTCAAAGCTCTGTAAAGTCCGTGAAGAGCCTTGTTCTTTTTTGATTCATCTTTTCTCGTGAATATCAGCTCATTGTTTTCCACAGCTGCAGATATATCCTTGTCCATTTTAACTGAAAGTGAACCTTTTGGTCCTGTAACTTCCAGAAGATTATCCGCATTTTTTATTTTAACATCCTTAACGAGGGATATTGGTTTTTTTCCTATTCTGCTCATTTATAAATATACTTTTAGTTATATCTTTGTATAAAATTTACCAGACTTCACAAACAACTTCTCCGCCTATTTTCAGGCTTTGCGCTTGCTTATTAGTCATTAATCCTTTTGAAGTGGAAACTATTGCAATGCCTAATCCATTTCTTACTCTAGGTAGCTTTTCAGCATCTACATATCTTCTTATGCCGGGTCTGCTTACTCTTCTTAAGCCGATGATTACGCTTTCCCCGTCATTATATTTCAACTGTACTGTGATCATTCCCTGCTTGTTATCAGTTTCCGCAAAAGTATAATCATGTATTAAATGATTATTCTTCAGGATCTCACTGATAGACTTTTTAAAGCCGGAAGCCGGAATATCTACACTTTTTTTCTTTGCTTTGATTGCATTTCTTACTCTTGTAAGATAATCGGCAATCGGATCTGACATTGACATATTATTATATCTTAATTTTTATTATTTACCAGCTGGATTTTGTTAATCCCGGGATCTTACCTGCTAATCCAAGCTCTCTTAGTACAAGTCTTGAAACACCGAATTTTCTGTAATAAGATCTTGATCTTCCGGTTACATTACATCTGCTGTGAAGTCTTGTTGCACTGGAATCCCTTGGAAGTTTTGACAATGCTTCATAGTCTCCTTTTTCTTTCAGCTCTTTTCTTTTCTGAGCGAATTTTGCAACGATCTCGATTCTTCTGTTTTGCTTAGCTATTAAAGATTTTCTTGCCATTTATATATTATAATTTTATACTGCTTTTTTTTGTACAAAAGGTAAACCTAACTGCTTTAAAAGCTCGAAAGATTCTTCATCTGTTTTCGCATTGGTAACGAATGTTATATCCATACCTGTAACTCTGATAACATAATCTACATTAATTTCATGAAAAATTATCTGTTATTTTATTCCTAAAGTATAATATCCTCTTCCGTCAAAGAATCAGTAAGGAAGTCCT
>JBBRMY010000163.1:0-5430 GCA_038230595.1 Ignavibacteria bacterium | reverse complement strand
GAATAGAAAAAGTAATAAACATGCCGCTTACATACGGCGGTAAAGCTGCATTCATGATACAGAATGTTCTTGCAGCTACATTAGCTGCATATCTTCATGGGCTGACATCGGAAGATATTAAGTTTGGTCTTACAACGTTTGTACCTTCAGTTGCTCAGACTCCGGGAAGGCTTAACCTCATTGAAGCAGGAGACTTTGAAGTACTTATAGATTTTGCTCATAACCCTGCCGGTATGGAAGCTCTAAGCAAGTTCATAGAGAAGCTTCCTCAAAAAGTTAAAACAGGTGTGGTTGGTGGTACCGGTGACAGAAGAGATGAAGATATAATAAAGCTCGGCAGTATAATCGGAAAGATCTTTAATAAAGTGATAATCAAATGTGATGACAATTTAAGAGGCAGAGATAATGCACGAGAGATCGAAGAACTGGTTTTAAAAGGCATCTTGAGCGTCAATCCTACAATAAAGCACAAATTTATTGACAATGAAGTAGAAGCAATTGACTTTGCTCTGAAGAATACAAAGAAGAAAGAATTGCTCGTTATATTACCTGATAATATTCCAAGAGCTATCGAAATGGTCAACAAATTCAGAGAAGAATATAACACAGTAAAAGTAGAGCAAGCAGACATACCAAATATGCAGGGATAATGTGAAAATGTACATTGATCCACAGGTTTAAATGAAAAAACGTAACCACTAAATAAATATAATGGTTACGTTTTTTCTTTAAAGCTGATATTCGTCTTACACTATTGATCTAATCTAACCAATTTAGAATTTCTTTTTCATCAAATTCTATCCCGTTAGCTCCGTAGGAGCGTCCTGTTTGTAGCAAGATTGTTTGTAAAAAGGATTCCCCCCCCAAATCTTAGCTCCGTAGGAGCGTCCTGTCTGTAGAGACCTGTTTGTAAAAAGAATCCCTCCCCGATTTAGCTCCGTAGGAGCGACCTGTTATTCAACCCATTCAAATAAATACTTCTCGTTATAATCAATTTCAAATTTCTTTAAGAAATCTAAATATTCTGCTTTAAACGATCGTTTCTTATGATGTTCCGGTTGATTTAATATATAGCTGACAACATTCTCAATCTGACTTCTTGAATAGGAGAATGCTCCAAAACCTTCCTGCCATCTGAATAATCCCCTTACAAATTTATTATCAGTGATGAACTTAGATGAACCGGCTTTAATATCTCTGACTAGATCTGAAATTGAAACTGATGGATGAAGACCTATAAAAACGTGAGTGTGATCAGGCATACAATAAATTGCCAGCATTTTGTTTTCACGTTTTTGGACAATGCCGGTAATGAATTTCTGAATTTCTTCCCTATGCTCTTCAGAAATTAGATTTTGCCTTCCTTTGACTGCAAAAACAATATGGATATAAATTTGGGAATAAGTGTTTGGCATAAATATATAATTTTTAAACAGGTCGCTCCTACGGAGCTGAAAAGAAAAACAAATACTATTCTACAAACAGGTCGCTCCTATGGAGCTTAGGCTATTTTGAATCCCTTATCTACAACCACGTCGCTCTTAAATAAAAAGATCAAACCTTATATATTAGCTCCGTTAGGAGCGGACCTGTTTGTAACAAAAAGAAGAAAGAAAATATAGCTCCGTAGGAGCGTCCTGTTTGTAAAAAGAAACCTACAAGCTTTAGCCCCGTAGGTGCGACCTGTTTGTAACTCATCCATATATTTTCACTTCCATTTCTTTATCTGATGTCCTGTAACCTCTATACATTCCTTCCGAATTAAAGCTCATATCGATCTCACAATTTGTGTTAATTGCTATCAGGCCGCCGTCACCATTAATATCTTTCAATCTTTTATGGATCAGTGCTTCACATGCTTCCCTCAACGATTTACCGCCATATTCTATCTGTGCAGAAACATCATATGCTGCAACTGCTCTGATAAAATATTCACCGCTGCCTGTGCATGATACTGCGCATGTTTTATTGTTTGCATACGTACCGCTTCCGATAAGCGGTGTATCTCCAACCCTTCCGTAACGTTTATTTGTCATTCCCCCTGTTGAAGTTGCCGCAGCAAGGTCTCCATTCATATCTAATGCTACTGCTCCAACTGTTCCCAGCTTCTTTTCTTCAAAAACTGTATGATCTAAAAAAGACCTTCCGGTCTCAATTGCTTTTAAAAGTTGATCATATCTTTCTTTAGTGTAAAAATATTCGTCAGATTCAATTTCAATATTGTTAGCTTTAGCAAATTCCTGCGCATCTGTTCCGGCAAGCATTACAAATTCAGATTTCTCCATTACAGCTCTTGCAAGCTTTACAGGATTTTTTATATTCCGCACTCCAGCAATTGCCCCCGCTTCTAACGTTTTGCCATTCATGATCGATGCGTCCATTTCATATTTTTTATCATGAGTGAGAACAGCTCCTTTTCCTGCATTGAATAGTGGAATATTTTCCAAGCAAAGAACTGCAGATTCGACTGCATCAAGCGAAGAACCGTTTTTTTCAAGAACTGCATAACCGGTCTCAATTGCTTTCTCAAGAGCTTCCATGTAAGCTTTTTCTTTTTCAGGAGTCATTGTAGCTTTTGTTATTGTACCTGCACCGCCGTGTATTACTATTCCGAATTTTTTCATTTTATTGTTTTATTGAGCGGGAGACGGGGATCGAACCCGCGACGTCCAGCTTGGGAAGCTGACATTCTACCGCTGAATTACTCCCGCTTGGATTATGATTTAAATTAATCTTTTAATCTTTAAAAGAAAATTCAATGCATTGAAAAGCACAAAGCAGTTAATTTTACATTTTAAAAGTTATTCCGAAAATTGATATTGA
Organism: Ignavibacteria bacterium; assembly: GCA_038230595.1. Taxonomy (GTDB): domain Bacteria; phylum Bacteroidota; class Ignavibacteria; order Tepidaquicellales; family Tepidaquicellaceae; genus JBBRMY01. Next base: position 2,607 of record JBBRMY010000163.1, on the reverse strand, counting down.
AAAATAATAATTCTTAATGCACTCCGATCTTTCTGAAGAACTAAATTCCTGCTACAATAAATTAGATCTGGTAAAAAGCATTGATGAGATATATCATGAGGTAAGTGGCCATGATATAATCCTTACCAATGATGCGCCATTAAGCTCTGCTATTAATATTAGAGCTTCGAAAGAGATTTCATACACTCCCGGTAAGCTGGCTCTGAAAATATCTGAAGAACGCAAAATTAAAATTTACTCTCATTTTGAAATTGTAAATCAGATCACAAAGCTTGAAAAAAGATCTGTAAAAGTTATTCATCAGTACACAGGATCAATTCTGCAAATGATGTATCATTCAAGCTCAATGGAAGAAGTTTTTGAGTTTGCTTCTCCGGAAGAAAAAAAACTGATCCCTTATTTTGAAAAATATCCTGTGCTTGAAAAAATAATGATGGATTTTGATAATTCATATTATGAGAATGAAAAAGTCGCAGTAATAAACGAAGAGAGCTTTAAACTTTTGGATAAGCTATTCATACCTTCAGGTTTTAATTATACAAAAGTTAATATCTTTAAAGAGCAGGAATTCGAAATATCCAGGACATTTGTTTTCAATTCTTCAAAAGATTTACTGGATAAGACTGTTGATTTGATTACTCCTGATAATATGAATCAGACTGCCATAGTTATCTCACTTGAATCAGAAAATAATTTTCTGCTTAAAGCCAGGCTGAAGTCAAAGGGTATTAAGACTATTGAAAAATTCACGCTTGGAAATGAAAGCTCAGTTAATCTGATACTGAATCTTGCTGATCTGGGTGTAAGATATAAAGATCTTTTAGCTGCTGATATTTTTTCTTTTGCCGGAAATTTTAACATCCGTCTTAAAAAACGGAATAGCAATTCTACTTTAAAAGAGCTGCTTGCTTTGGAAAACAATAAAAAGCTGAACGAACTTGCAAAGCTTCTTTCAGGTATAGAAACTCTTACTTTTACCAGGTTTGCTGAAAAGCTTACGGCTGATTTCAGCATGGAAGTATCTGAAATTTATTATACTTTCCTGAAAGATTCTCAAATTGATAAGATCAAGATCTCTGAGTTCTCACTTATCGAGTTAAAGTATATGATCCGCAACTTTGATTTCGAAACCGGTGGATCTGATACCGGGGTTCTGCTTGCAGACCCTTGTAGTTCGGCTTACATTGACAGAGAAAATGTTATTTGTCTGGAGCTTGATAATACATGGATGAAAAATATTCCTGAAAGAATATATTATGACAGAAGTACTGAAGAGCTCAGAGCGTTTAATAATTTTAAGTGTCTTCTTCAGCAGGGGAAAAAGCATCTGAATTTTGTAAAGATTCAGTCTTTCGGAGACAAAACAATTCCATGCTATTACTTTAATTATTTTATGGAAATTAAAGATTTTAATGCTTCTTTTTTTGATCCTGTCAGAGTAAAGTCTGACATTCCCGGTAAAATAAATTACGTAAAGATCCTCGATAGAATTCCGGAAACTGAAGACTCTGAATTAAGAACTATTTCTCCTTCATCTCTTAAGATCTTTTATACCTGTCCTAAGAAATATGAATTTTCAAAGTTAGCCGGGACTGAAGATTCACCTCCGATGTTTAAAGGAACTTTAATACATGAATATGCTGAAATGTATTTCCACCACCCGGTCTTTTGTAAAGAGCATAGAGCAGAAATACTGAAAAACCTTACAGATAAATTCAAGAAAAAGTTTGACTCCATAAACAGGGATTATGCAGAGACTGAATTTAGTGAGGCAATGAGATCAATAGAATCTTTTCTGAATAAAAAGAAATTTAAAAGAATTCCGTTTGAGCCCGGCTTTGAGCCTGATGATTTCAATAATCTGATGGAAGAGTTTAAATTGAAAAAGATATTGAGAGATACTGAGGTCAAAATTAGCTCTGAGAAAAGTTATCTTCATGGAAAAATTGATCTTCGTTCCGATCTTACTATAGTTGATTTTAAATCCGGGAAAACAAAAAAGAAGCTTCTTGATGACAATTTAGTTTCATTTATTAATGAGTGTGAAAATGTAATGCCGGATTTTCAGGCAATAAGCTACATCAAAATGGTATTTGATGATTGCAGTGATGAAGAGCAGGAAAGCAATGCACTGAAGATCGATATGTACTTTTACCATATGCTCTGTAATATGGAAGAGGGTTTCCAAAATCCATCTATCAATTCAAGCGGCAAATCTTCTTCTAAAAACGAACTAAAAGATCCGGCGATCAACAAAGTCAGATTCTATAATATGACTTTTAATGAGTTTCTGCTCTCAGATGATTTTAAAAATATTTGCGCTTCTGATGGTAAAAACCTTCATGATCTGTTTGGCGACAATTACAGTAAAATGGTAAGTAAATTAAATATTCCTGTAGCCCAGTATTTTAATCTCGGTAATCTGTCAGAAGATTTGTTTGCGGTATCAGAAAAATATTTTGATCCAAAAGTAAAAACAAAAGAAGATGCTGCAACGATATTAAAATATATTCTGAAAATGCGTAGAGGTTCTGAAACAAAGGATATCACTGATGAATGCTCATTTTTCCTATTCCGTGAAGATCTGGAAGAATTTTCAGATATGGT
>JBBRMY010000162.1:0-5474 GCA_038230595.1 Ignavibacteria bacterium | reverse complement strand
ATGCCAATTCTGCTTATAATGAAAAAATATTGCTTTGAAATTATCTACCTCGAAATCTTTTAATATTTTTTTAAATTCAACTTCATTTAATTGGCCTCTAAGATTTATTGTTTTGTTTTTATTGAGGAAAATCCCATCTGCTTTGCAATTATAGTGTCTTTCCCATACTTCATCAAATGCTTGAACCCAACTAGTCTTTTTACTAAGTAAAGCAAAAAAATTAGATAAATCATAAATAAATTTATTTTCAGGATCTAACGTTTGGCACTCATCAAAATAATTCTTATTTAAGAGGTTTTTATAAATTTCTTCAAACTTCTCCGCATTATATCTGGATTTTAAGTTTACAGGATTGGAGAAAAAGTATTCCATTTCAAAAAGAAAGTTTAGTGAAGCTGCAATTTCCTCAAAAATCTGATGTAGTCTAAGATAATTTTTTATTGTTTTTTCATCTTTGTAATTTATCAAGAGATCAGCGAAAAACCCCTTATAATTATCGTATGTATCATATTGACCTGTATCAGGTAATTTACCCCAAAATATTTTAAGATATGGATAACTTTCCTTATTGCAATCAATGAAATCTTCAAAGACCTTTTTCCAGATCTTTTTCTCTTTCATTGGAATATTTAGAGGATTAATCGAGGAAATTTGTATAAAATTTTCAAGCTCTGCAAATTTGATCTGTTTGTTTTTTCTCCAATCTGAAATTATTGTTTTCCAAATATTATTTTTATTGAATAATTCTGATAATAACTCACCATTCTCTGTCAAATCAATTGTGTCATTATATCTTCTAATAAAACCCCATTTCTCGGAAGGATTTACATAAAAACCTAATGTTCCATAATTTAAAAAAGTATAAATTGGATTATTATTTTTTATTTCACTAAGTTTAATGTATTTCTTTCCTTGACTTATTAGTTGTTGATATTTTATAATATTAATCGGTGAGATAATATTCTGATTATCTTCGTTACAATTTTTATGTATAGTTTGAGCAATCCCCCATATTATTTCAGTTTGTCTAAATTGAAAATTCAATCGTTTGTTATCAAGATTTTGTTTTCTTGATTTATGCTCATTTAATGAACCAATAATCGAAACTAAAACATTGTGATATCTTGGAAAGTTTGTCAAAACTGTAAACTGAGGAAAAAATAAATTAGATAGTGTCATATATGTTTTTCTGAACCCCAATGGATCAAGTGATGCGGAAAATGTATTAGCGGAGTAGTAATTTGAAAAATATAGGTTCTCTTTCATGAATAATTATTAATATTAATTTTCTACAATACAGTATGTAATTCTAAATAATTAAAAAGAACAACTATAAATATTTATTAAGTTATGATAATTTTGACAAACTGTTATATAGTATTATCATTGCCTGGGTATCCATCTTACAATATTCCAAAAGATTTCTTCGGATCTTTTGGATTTCGATTTCATCAGTAAGTGACATCATTCTTAAAAATTCCAGGTTAGCTGATCCACCCTCAGAGATCTCAAGATTATCGTAGCTTAATTCCGGGCTGATCGCAGGCAAAACCTTCTTTATAGAGTAACTGCCTTGCATTGCCGGCTTGTAATAGTCTTTACTTCTAAAAGGAACTATCAAATCGACAATCCTAGATATACGTTCATCAATTTCCTTCTGATATTTCGGAAAATATTTTGCAATTTCTTTCAAACGGGGTGTTTCAAATGAATTGTTGTAAACTAGTATAGTTCCTTTTCCTTTCGTATCATTTAATAGTCTTTCAATAAACGATATGCGGGGATCACCTTTGCCATCAGCAAGAAATTCCAAGTGTTCAGGTTCTGAATTTTTTTTCTTCACTATATGAAGTGAATATTGAAATGGGATTTGAAGATAAGGGTGAGTATTATCCCAAACAGGGATTTCAAATCTAATGGTTTCAAAATCCATAAAATATAAAGGATATTTTAACTGTTTCAGAAAAACAGATATATTTTCCTTATTAATATGATCTTTGTTCTTTATGTAACTTTCTTTTTCGATTGTTTGATTTTCAGATAACTTAAAATCCTTGGGTATATCTTTTATTTTTATTATCCCTTTATTGTAAAGTTCATAACTTTTACTTCTTATATTGCTTAGATTAAATACTGAATACTTAGGGATGTGCTTCCAACAGTGTTCATGAAAATCACAATCGAAAGGATCAAAACATTTGGGACTGATTTCAATTATTGGTATTATTCTAGAATTCAGTACTTTCTGATACTTCTCTTTGTTAGGTTCAATCTCGTCTTGTTTACCTATGGCTTTTTCTATGACAGACTCAACAGTAAATAATTTATTAATACTAAGTTTTCCAATTTTTACATACTTGTTGTTTATATATGCAATGGAAAGATCATTAACCTTGATTCCGGAGCCCTTTATTGCATAATATTGCAAAGCAACATCATTTAACTGATAATCTTTAATTTCAGTTGAACTTTTTACCTCGTAAAGATTCCAGCTATTACCAGCTTTAACCATTATATCTATGATAGCAAGCATACCGTTATATTGAAACGCAGCTTCGTATATTATCTTCTTACCGCCTTTAATTGCTTCAGATGTTAACTCAAGGCTTTTTGTAACATTCCTTCCGGTGGTTTCCATACCACAGTCAACACCACCTGGAAAAAGCTCTTGTGCAAGCTTTCCAACTCTATTCCCAACTTCAAATTTAGCCTGAGTTTCATTACTGAACACTTTAAGCTCAGGATTATATTTGTTCATGAAAAGAGATTTCTCGCACTGCAATCCCCTAATATACATGGATTTTGAGATCAGCATATTGATAGATTAAAATTTGATAAGAAGTATTGTATAAATTAACATAAGTATAAGATTAAAACAGGATATTTTCTCTTAAACATAAACAGAACTATCTTCCTTCAGCATCAATTTCGTAACATTCATTATTAATATTTCTCTTTTAATATGGAATTCAATTACTTTAGAACTTTCATTTATTCCGAGCTCAGATGTAGCTTGTTCAATTATTTTTTTTACGATTTCTTTATCCCACACCTTGTCTTTTTTGTTAAAAAGATGTATTTCAGCGCATTCGGTAATACTAACTAATATCCGGAAATTAACCTTCTGAAGATCGCCAACAGTTAAATAGACTGAAGGCTCTTTCGTTCGGATCAATTTGATAAAATATTTAGATCTGTTCCGGATAATAGTTTGCCTCCTAAGGAATTTATCAATAGAATGCATTTCTTCATCTCCATAGACTATATGTAGATAAGCACCAATAAATTGGGATTGCGCGTCTAAAACATCTTTGTAGATCGAATCAGACATATTAACTGTCAGCATAAAAGGGAGATTTGAAAATTGCTCGAACCATTTAGATTGGGCTTTATTAATTTGCATATGCTGAACTAATTTACTGCGTTCATTTTCAATATCCTGCTGTGTGATCTTCTTTTTCAATTAAGTTTCTTTAATTTTTATTATTAAATTTAAAATATGACCCTGTACATTTGATACTATCATAGCTGTACCACCTTCGAATTCAAGATCTTCCTTAACCTGTTCAATCATATTGTCAGTTCCTGCTGCCGTCCATTTTCTATTATGTTTATTGTGAATAGAAATATCAGTAAAGTCGGTAACTCTGTGGGCATCTTCCAGATCAAACTCTCTCAGCTCTTTAACTGATACGAATACCGAAACAGGATATCCTCCTTCAAGCTGAATTAGATACATGCTCCGGTCTCTTTTTGACTTCTGGTTATTTAATAATTCCTGAATTACTTTTTGTTTTATCCCATCTCTGTGAGGATATATTATATAATCCCACATAAAAGTTAACTGACCTTCCAGGTTATCTTGTAAGAATGATGGTTTTCCTAGTAATTCATTATTTAGAAAATCATTAGTAGTTTGCAAAGCCCATTTTGTATACATCTTTCTGAGTGAATCCATACTGAATTGCGGCATATTGTTTGAGTTTAATATTATAAAATATTTAAGAGATGAGATACCAGTTAGCGTTCCAATGGCCTGCCCATCTTTTAAGGGTGTGTAAAATATTTTGTGTAAATGGATTTATCATTTAAGATGTTTTTCTATCCTCTCTTCAAAAATAATTGATAAATGTGATATTATAAATGCCCAGTTGCGTACCGGCATTGTCCATTTTTTTGACAAGTCCCTGTATGCCAGATAAAGCATTTTTAGCAAAGCATCATCATTTGGAAACAGAGACTTGCTCTTTGTTACTTTTCTGAACTGACGGTGTATCGATTCTACGGCATTGGTCGTATAGATCATTTTTCTTATCTCTTCCGGGTATTTAAAAAATGAAGAGATATTTGTCCAGTTTTGTCTCCAGCCTTTAATGGCCAGGGGATATTTGCTTCCCCATTTCTCTTCTACTTTTACAAGCTCCATAAGTCCTGCTTCTTCGGTTGATGCTGTGTAAACTGCTTTGAGATCTTTAGCCATTTCCTTTTGATTTTTTGTGGCAACATACCTTAAAGTATTCCTCAATACATGTATTATACAAAGCTGTATTTCTGCTTCGGGATAAACTGTATTTATTGCCTCAGGGAAGCCTTTCAGACCGTCTATGCAGGATATGAATATATCTTCTACTCCGCGGTTTCTTAGTTCGGTTATTACATTCAGCCAGAAAGATGCTCCTTCTGATTCTCCTATCCATAAGCCCAGCAGATCTTTTTTACCTGCGAGATCTATGCCAAGACAGGTATATGCTGCTTTTGATACTATCTTACCTTCGCTTTTTACTTTATAATGAATTGCATCAAAAAATACTACAGAATAAACAGCTTCAAGGGGTCTGTTCTGCCAGGCTGCGGCGATACTAACTATCTTTTCTGTTATATTCGATACTAAGGTGGGACTGATCTGAAGTCCGTATATTTCTTCGAGATGGCTTTGAATATCTCTGGTTGTCATTCCCTTGGCATACATTGAGATTATCTTATCCTCAATGGGACCAAGGGTTCTTTCATATTTCTTTACAATTATAGGATCAAACTCTGAATTGCGGTCTCGAGGTACGCTTAATTCTATTTCTCCATTGTCATTCTTCAGATGCTTCCGGCTTCTGCCATTGCGGCTGTTACCGGTCTTCTTGCCGGATGGTGAGTGTTTCTCATATCCAAGATGTTCAGTAAGTTCTGCGTCAAGCATCCCTTCTAAAGCATTCTTCATCAGCTTCTTAATAGCTCCATCCGGACCCATCAGGTCTGCATAGGTCTTTGCTGTGCTGAGATCTGCTTGTAGCTGCTCAATTACTTCAGGTGTTAACTGCATTGTGTGTGTCTCCTTTTGTGTTTGATTAATTAATATAATTCTTTTATTTAATCATTTACACAAAATTCTTTACACACCCTCTTTTAAATTTATCTGAAATCCTTATAGCATCCAGTTTTAGATCGTTATCTGATTCACCAAGTATTGGATATAATCTGAT
>JBBRMY010000161.1:0-5517 GCA_038230595.1 Ignavibacteria bacterium | reverse complement strand
GGGGAAGACACTTTGGAGCGGTAGTTTTACATTTTTACTTCGAAGTAACGTTTATTCCCAGTTCTTTTAATTGTTCTTCGGTTACGTTTGACGGGCAATCATCCATTAATGATGCTGCACTGGAAGTTTTTGGAAATGCGATAACGTCTCTGATGCCTTTTAGTCCGCAAAGTGTTGCAACGATCCTGTCAAATCCGAGACCGGTACCTCCGTGAGGTGGTGCGCCGTATTGAAATGCTTCAAGAAGAAATCCAAATTTTTCATTCTGCTCTTCCTTTGTTAATCCTATAACTTCAAATACCTGTTCCTGTATATCTCTTCTGTGAATTCTTATTGAACCGCTTGCGAACTCCATTCCATTCAGAACAAGATCGTAACAATCCCCTCTTATACTTTTGATAATATCGATCCGATTTTCTGGGTCATTTTTTGCTCGTTCGAATTTTTCAAGATCTTCAGCTTTAGGCATAGTGAATACGTGATGTTCAGCAACAAATCTTCCTTCTTTCTCATCATAAAAGAACAGCGGGAAATCTGTTACCCATAAAAATTCATATTTACTTTCATCGATCAGCTTAAAATCCTCAGCAAGCTTTAATCTTAATTGTCCTAAGCCTGATAATACTTTGCTTTTTTCTCCGGAAAGAATAAATATGATCTCTCCATCAATTGCATTAAAGCTGCTCTTAATATTTTTTTGAATGTCTTCAGAAAGAAATTTTATTAACGGTGACTGAACTGTTCCGTCTGTATTATATTTAATATAGCCAAGACCTCCGAATCCCAAAGTCTTTGCAAATTCTGTAAGTCCGTCAATAATCTTTCTGCTTACTTCGATCTTATTCTCTGCAAATGAAAGCTTAATACCTGCAACAATTCCACTTGAGGTTAACACATCCTCAAATACTTTGAATTCGCTTCCTTTAACATCAGTCGAAATATCTGAAATTTTCATTTCACCTTTTACCCGATGGTCAGGCTTATCAGAGCCATAAAATTTCATGCAGTCATCATAAGACATTTGCCTGAAGGGAGTTTCAAGATCTACTCCTAAAGCTTCCTTCCAGATTGCCTTCATTAAGCCTTCATCAATTTTGAAAACATCGTCCTGTGTAACGAATGACATTTCCATATCGATCTGCGTGAATTCCGGCTGTCGGTCTGCTCTCAGATCTTCATCACGAAAGCATTTGCAGATCTGAATATATTTATCAAATCCGGCAACCATAAGTATTTGCTTATAGGTCTGAGGAGATTGAGGAAGAGCATAAAATTTTCCTTTCTGAACTCTTGATGGAACTAGATAATCACGGGCACCTTCTGGTGTTGATTTCATTAGAACCGGTGTTTCTACTTCAATAAATCCAAGCTCATAAAAATAATTTCTTGTTATACTGTAAGCCTTATTCCTCATTAAAAGATTGTCCTGCAGCTTTTTTCTACGGAGATCAAGATAACGGTATTGAAGCCTCAGTTCATCTGATGCTTTTATCTCATCTTCGATAACAAACGGAGTTGCTTCAGCTTCGTTGAGAATTTCAAGTACATCTACATCGATCTCAATTTCCCCTGTAGGAATATTTTTATTAATGCTAAATCTTTTTACAACATTTCCTTTTGCTGAGATAACGAATTCATTTCCTAATTTGATGGCTTTATCGAAAAGATCTTTTTTCTCAGGCACGATCTTTAACTGAGTAATTCCATACCTGTCACGAAGATCAATAAACAATATCCCCCCAAGATCTCTTTTTTTAGATACCCAGCCATTAAGAGTAACATTATTTCCTTCGGCAGATAAATTAAGCTCGCCGCAGTTGTGCGTTCGTTTGTTAAAGATCATTTTTGATAGTTTATTATTGTTACAGAAAGGTCAGATCATTTTTTCAAAAACCAGAGATGTTTTATGATAAACATCTTCCAGCTCATCCAGATCTTTTTTTACATCTTTATCAGAATCATTTTTTATTTTATCCTCTATGGTTCTGCATATCTCAGTTACTCCTGAAGCTCCGAGATTTATGCTTGAACCTTTAAGGCTGTTGACCTTCAGCTTTAGTCCCTGAAGATCATTTTTAATATAGCTTACTTTTATTTCTTCAATAACCTCAGGACATTGATCCAGGTACATTTTCAGAATATCCTTAAAGAAGCTTGACCTCTCAAATTTGCCTATATCCTGTAAATTCTGCAAGGTAGGAATATCGATTATATCACTTTTTTTATATTTTTGATCTTCCGGTGTTTGCTGATGTAAAGGCTCGGAATATTCTTTCATATTATCAGCAGGATATCCATTTGAGTATCCATTCGTATATCCGTTTGAATAAACATTTGATTCCTTAATTTCATTTTTTAAGACCGGCTCATGAGAAGTTCGTAGAGTGGTCCTACCCCATTTCTCAAGCATGTTTTTCAATTCGTTGATCAGAATAGGCTTACTTATATAATCATCCATACCTGCATTTAGACATCTTTCCATATCACCTGATACTGCATTTGCTGTCATAGCAATTATCTTTGGTCTCTTGCCATTCGGCCATTTTTTATTTATTTCTCTTGCAGCTTCAAGACCATCCATTTCCGGCATTTGAACATCCATAAGAATAAGATCAAACCAGCTTTCAGATAATACTTCCATAACTTCGTTTCCGTTTCCGGCAACTTCAACTTCGTATCCGAGCTGCTTCAAAAGTTTAACTGCGATCTTCTGATTAATTATATTGTCTTCAGCTACAAGTATCTTCAAAGAATATTTTTTCGAAAGATCTACCGTCTCATTGCAGAACTTTCCTGTAGCTGTAGATTTCATTTTATCGGAAGAAAGAATGGCAGTGAGCACATTCTGAAGATGATGCTTTTTTATCGGCTTATTTAGCAAATATGAAAATATTCTTTTATGATCAGGATCATCCTGCCTTCCTATGGTAGTCAATAATATTAACGGCATTTCCAGCTCAGAGTATTTTTCCCTTACCTTACAGCCAAGAATAAATCCATCAACCTCCGGCATTTGCAGATCTATAATTCCCAGATCTATGTTTTCTTCTTTTCTTAATATTTCCAATGCTTCAACTGAATTTGCAGCTTCAAAAGCAATCATTCCCCAAAGTCGGCACTGGTGTGAAAGTATAAATCTGTGAGTTTTATTATCGTCAACGATCAGAACTTTTTTTCCGGTAAGTTTTTCTATTTTTTCATTATGTTTTGAATGAGTATTCTCATTACTTATACGGCATTTCATTGTGAAAAAGAAATTAGAGCCTTTATTAAGCTCGCTTTCAACCCAAAGCTTGCCATCCATCTGTTCAATAATTTTTTTGCATATTGCCAGTCCGAGACCGGTCCCTCCGAATCTTCTTGTCGTTGAAGAATCACCCTGCAGAAATGCTTCGAATATTTCATCCTGCTTTTCTTTTGGAATTCCAATACCTGTATCTTTTACAGAGAACTTTAATTCTGCATTCAATTCTTTTAATGATGAAAGCTCAACAGAAACAAATACTTCACCTTTCTCTGTAAACTTCAAAGCGTTATTCACAAGATTAACCAGTATCTGGCGGAGTCTTGTTATATCACTTTCAATTTTTTCCGGAACTCCCGGATGAATGAAATGCATAAGCTCGAGATCCTTTTCAACAGCTTTCATTGTAAGAAGATCAAATGAATCTTCAACACATGTTCGAAGATCAAATGGCTGCTCTTCAAGAACCATTTTATTTGATTCGATCTTTGAAAAATCAAGGATATCATTTATAAGACCAAGCAAAGTATCTCCGCTTGTCCTGATAGTTTCTACAAATTCTTTTTGTTCAATGCTTAGATTTGTGTCGAGCAGCAAACCGGTCATACCTATAACTCCATTCATTGGAGTTCTGATCTCGTGGCTCATTGTTGCAAGAAATTCAGATTTAGACTTTATAGCTTTCTGAGCTTCCTCTTTTGCAATTCTTATTTCATCTTCTGCTTCTTTCTGAACAAATAAAGTTGCAAAAAGCTGGGAAAGAATTTCGACAAATGCTTTATCTGAATCACTTAAATTTACTTTCCTTGTAAACGAAGCAAAGCAAACAGTTGCATGTATTTTATTTTTGAAGAATACAGGTACTCCGCCAAAGCTTTCATATTTGTTGTAGAGATAACATGGATAGTTCCTGAATTTGGATTCCATTATGTTGTTAATGAAAACCGGACCATTCTCCATAATAGGAAGACATAGGAATGAATTCTTTGAAGAAACAATACGCTCTGTATCATCTCCGCTTTCAGAATAGAAATATTTTACATTTATTAAATTATTTTCCGGTAATGCAAAGAAGCCCAGCTCCATTCCTGTTATCTCAGTTCCTGTTTTAAGTAAGCCTGTAATTTTATCATCTATTGAAAGTTCGTCACTTGTGGATATCTCATAAAGAAGCTTAAGCTTTTCTTCTCCATCAATTTTACTGATCTTATCTGAAGCAATTCTTTCTTTTTGCTTACAGATCAGAAAGACTTCATTAAGCTTTGTCTGGTCGTTATATATTAATCTGTTTGTAATTTCAAACAAACTTTCTTTACCATTTTTACCGGATAGAACAAATTCTTTTACATTATTCTGTTCATTGGCAAAAGTAGAATCAAAATATTTTATAAATTCTTCTGCCTGATCAGGCGGCAATATATTTGTAAAATGCTTTCCCAGAATTTCATTCTCATCAAGATCAAGGATCGATGTAATAGCCGGAGTAGTGAAAAGTATTTTCCCTTCCGAAGATAATCTTATAAATATATCTGTTGTAAATTTTGTGAGAAGAGCAATTGAAGCATTCCTGTCTTTGATCTTTCTGTCAAGCGATTGGATCTTTAAATTATAATTATCCAGAACTTCCTCAAGATCATCATCGATAACATCCATGAACGCTTTCAGATTAGTTATCAGCTCGATGAATTTTGGGTCCTGAAGATTTTTAAGATAGCTCTGATATGAATCCGGAACCTTGTTCAATTCCTTTTCCGGATCAATTTTTAATATCTGAGAAATTCTTGTTCTTAAAAAGTTATTCTTCATTATAAATTAAGATACTGCGGGAAAATTTATTTTGATCAGCTACCTGAAATTATTTTATTAAATTCCGAACGTGTTTCGGTAAAGATATTGTTCAGATCTTCAAGCATATTCTTTTTATCATCATCATTTTTAAAATCAGGTTTTTTCTCGAATCGTCCGCAAATTTCTCCCAGTCCGGCTGCTCCAACACTCATGCTTGAACCTTTAAGCTTATGCGCGCTATTACTCATAAGTTCATAATCCCCGGAATTAGTATGTGTTGAAATTTCTGTCAGTATCTTTTCAGATTCTGAAATGAAAAGCTTAAGAATATCTTTTAAAAAAATACCCTGCCCTTCATCCATAGCTTTAAGCTCTTCAAGAGGCTTCTGATCTATAAGTTCCATTAAAGATTCCCTCTTAAACCTTGTTCTCTTTCAATTGCTTCGAACAATGCTTTGAAGTTACCTTTACCAAAACTCTTTGCT
>JBBRMY010000160.1:0-5531 GCA_038230595.1 Ignavibacteria bacterium | reverse complement strand
TCGGGCTTTGATTTAATGGATCCCCGATAAAAGCATTCGGGGATAAAAATTTTCTAAGGCTTCGCCTGGAAAATTTTTACTTAATCAGTGTCATTTTCTTTGTTTCAACGAATGAACCTGACTCAAGCTTGTAGAAATAAATTCCGGTGGCAAATGAAGATGCATTGAAAGTTACTTCGTGTGAACCTGCATTTTGATTCTGGTCAATAAGAGTATTAACTAATCTTCCCAGTCCGTCATAGATAGTTATCTTTACATTTCCGTTTTGCGGAATGTTATAATTGATAACAGTCTGTGGGTTGAATGGGTTTGGAAAGTTTTGTGAAAGAGAATAATTCTCAGGATTCACTGTTCCGATGTTTCCAATACCAACAAGACCTGTAGTATTAAATCCTGTTTCATAGATATCGAAACTTGTTCCGCTTCTGTAATCTTGCCATACAACAATTGCTCCCTGGTTTCCATTAATATACATTCTTGGAGATGCCTGATCATTATTGTTAGTACAGATAGCAAAACCCGTAGCTGCCCAGTTTAATGCTGCATTAGAAGCAATTCTCTGTGCATATATATCTGAGTTTCCTGCATTTCTATGATCTTCCCAAACGAAATATGCTCCACTGTTTCCATCACTAATTATCTGCGGCTTTATCTGATCACCAGATGCTGTGCAGATAATAACACCTGTTGCTGTCCATTGAACTGCACCAGTTGAGTTTACACGCTGTGCATAAATGTCGGATGTTATTCCTGTTCTTTTGTCTGCCCATGCAATAATAGCACCACCGACGCCATCACTAACTATTTGAGGGTCTGTCTGGTCATATGCAACATTATTATTCATTACTACACCATCAACTGTCCATACAATTGCTAACGCTGGTCCCATTCTTTGTGCATAAATATTAAGATCTGTTGTGCTTCTGAAATCAGTCCATGTAACTATAATTCCGTTTGCTCCATCACTGCAAAGATCCGGCTTAGTCTGATCGGTTGCCATAGTACATGTTGCAACACCATTAGTTGTAAACATTACTGCACCACCTGAACCAATTCTTTGTGAATAAATATCAAAATTACCTGCTCTGTTATCTGCCCAAGTTACAAAAGCTCCGCCTGAACCATCATTAATTATTTTAGGTCCGTTTTGTTCAGCTGCCTGATTACATATACTTACACCATTAGCAGTCCATAGCATAACACCCAAAGAGCTTACTCTCTGAGCATAAATATCTGCAAAGCCATTGTTGCTTCTGTAATCCATCCATGTCAAAACTGCACCACCAAGACCATCAGATACCATTGCAATATTAATCTGATCAAAAACAACTGTACACAATGGCGCGCCATTATTTGCCAACAGAACAGCACCGGTTGAACTTACATGCTGCACATATATATCTGCAGTTGCACTTCCTCGATATGACTGCCATGCGATAATTGCACCGCCTGCTCCGTCACTTACTATGTTTGGAAGGAAATTACTATCCTGTGTACAGATAGCAACTCCGTTGGTTGCCCATATAGGATTTCCTGAAGGATTTGTTCTTTGAGCATAGATCTCAAATTTGCCGCTTCTTTTATCCTGCCATGTCATTATAGAGCCGTTAGCTCCATCTGACGTGATAGTTGCATTGATCTGATCATTTGCAGCAGTGCTGATAGGAATACCTTGTGCAAATGTCAAAGAAGGAAGTATTAATGCTGATATTATTAATATTCCAAACAACATTATTGACCGCTTTACTAAACGATCAATTGAAAATACCGGTTGTGTAAAGTTAGTTTTCATTTTATTTTTTTTTGGTTTATCTTTCTTTTTATTTTACTATTGTTAACTTTTTTGTCATTTCGAATTTATTATTTCCTACTGCCAGAATTCTATAAAAATAAGTGCCGCTTGAAATTCCTGAAGCATCAAATTGAACTGTGTGATATCCAGCTGAGACAACTCCATTTACAAGCTCTTTAATTTCTCTACCCATCAGATCATACACTGTAATGTTAACGTTTGCATCGGACGGCAACTCATAATTTATTTTTGTTGTTGGGTTGAATGGATTCGGATAGTTCTGGGAAAGACTGAATACTGAAGGGATACCTATTTCTGTATACCCACTTAAGCTGTGGTATTCAAAATTTCCGTTAAAATCCATTTGCTTAAGTCTGTAAGAATATTTTCCTGTTGAAAGATTTTTATCTGTAAAGCTATAGCTTGTAGGAGTATTGACTGTACCTTTTCCTGCAATAAAACCTGCGATAGACCAATCACTTGTTAAGCTTTTTCTTTCTATATTAAATCCTGCATTATTCTGTTCTGTTTGAGTAGTCCAGGCAAGAGAAACATTTTGTCCTGTTACTGTTGATGTAAAAGATGATAGTTCTACAGGTAACAGGGAAAATAATCCATACTGATAAATATCAAAACTGAAAGTGCCCCGAAAATCTTGCCATACTACAAAAGAACCCAGATTATTATTACTAACTATCGCAGGTCTCGTTTGATCCTGTCCAACTGTGCATATTCCATAACCATTTGCTGTATATACTATTGCTGCATTAGATAATAATCCCTGAATATAGATATCACTATTTCCTGCATTACGATGATCTTCCCAAGTAATAATTGCTCCGCTGTTTCCATCACTAACTAATTTTGAATTGATCTGATCACCTGCAGCTGTGCAGATTATTTCCCCGGTTGCAGTCCATTGAACCGCACCTGTAGAATTAACTCTTTGTGCATAAATGTCTGAAGTAACGCCAGTTCGATAATCAGTCCAGGACATTATTGCTCCGCCTATTCCATCACTAATAATTTGGGGGTCTGTCTGTGCATAAGCAACATTGTTATTCATTACTATACCATCAACAGTCCATATAATTCCACCTGCCGGTCCTTGTCTTTGCGCATAAATGTTATAATCAGTTGTACTTCTGAAATCATACCATACAATTATTACTCCGCCTGCTCCATCTGAACAGATATCCGGCTTCAGCTGATCACTTGCAAAAGTACAGGTTGCAGCTCCATTTGTTGTCCATTGAGGCGCGCCTCCGTTATCAACACGCTGTGTATAAATATCATAATCACCTGCTCTGAGGTCATACCAAGTTATATATGCTCCCCCTGCTCCATCGCTTACAAGACGCGGTCCGCGCTGAGCTGCAGCCTGGTTGCATATACTAACTCCGTTTGCAGTCCAAAGCATTGTTCCGATATGATTAACTCTCTGAGCATAAATATCTGCAAATCCATTATTGCTTCTGAAATCCTGCCATGTAAGTATTGCTCCACCTAATCCATCACTTATCATAGAAATAGTATCCTGATCAAATACAACTACGCATAATGGAGCTCCGTTAGGAGTCCATTGAACATTACCGGAGGAATCAACACGCTGAGCATAGATATCAGCGGTTGCACTTCCACGATAAGACTGCCAGGCAATAATTGCGCCACCTGTTCCGTCGCTTACGATCATAGGATTAAAGTTACTGTCCTGTGAGCAAATATTTATTCCGTTCAGGGTCCATAAAGGATTCCCTGCTGTATTTGTTCTCTGTACATAAATTTCATATTTGCCGGTTCTTTTATCCTGCCATGTAATAATAGAGCCGTTGGCCCCATCATTTGTGATAGCCGGATTTATTTGATTGCTATCAGCATCGCTTATTTTAATTCCCTGAGCTGAAATAAATGATGGGATTAAAAATGCTGAAATTATCAGCATAGCCAATAAAAATAAATTGCGGTTTAAAAATTGTTTTGAAAAAAATACAGTGATCGTAGATGTAGTTTTCATTATTTAATTTTCTTTTTATTAAAAAACCTTGTAAATAAAAATACTTATATTGTATAAGTAAGTATATAATACATAGGATTGAAAATGGGACTACATCTCTAGGATGAGGTTAGAAGAAAATAAATAATACTACGTCTCCAGGGTGGAGAATTTTATGGTGAAGGATTTTGCAGTAAAACTTTTGCTGCTCAAAATATTTTATCAATAAAGATGAACAGGAGAATAAATTTAAAATGTTTAGATGAATTCAGATATTCTCTTTAAAAAGAATAATTGCCATCTAAAGATTTAACTCCTATTATTCCAAAAAGATTCAATAAATTATTGATTTTATTTCTCTTCTGATTGGGCGTAAAGTGCGATTTGTACCCGGGAATTGAGAGCCATTTTCTCTAAAATGTTATGGACATGGCTTTTTACTGTATAAACTGAGAGGTTAAGTTGGTTTGCAATTTCTTTATTAGCTAAACCCTGAGCAATTAATTCGACGATTTCCCTTTCGCGATTGGTCATTCGAACAGATTGAATCATCTTCTTATGTCCCATTTCCTTAACCCCATATTCCATGATCTGGGAGAAAAGTGAACCTGCCAGAATTGCCGGTAAGACTTTTTCACCTGAAGCAACTGTACGGATAGTATTTGTCAGCTCATTTAATGTAGCATCTTTTAGAATAAAGCCTGCAACACCAATTTCAATAAATCGGATAATATCTTCCTGGATCGGAAGCAGGTCCATAATAATAATGCTAAGATCCTTGTATTCGTTTTTTAAAATTTTAACAAGTTCAAGGCTGTCCTTATTAGTTAAACCAATATCCAAGAGAATTAAATCGGGTTTAAATTCTCCAACTTTTTCAGTTGAAAAATCAGTGTCATCAAATGCTGCTACGACGGAAATATCTGTTTCCTTTTTCAGCATTGCAATAATCCCTTCACGCAGAAGGCGGTTATCTTCAATTAATATTAGCCGGATCTTTTTCAAGTTTATTATGATAAGTAGTTACATCAGAAAATATAAAAAGAAAATTTAAAATTCCGTACAGATATCCTTCAATACATTTGAATAAATAGGAATGGAGTCTGATTATTTTTAATTAATAATTAATCAAAATTACCAGTAAATATGCTTACCTTTATGAAGTTTTAGTAAATTAATGCTGTGAAATAATACAATTTTTTAACTTACTAATTAGATCAATAAAAATATATAAACTCTCTGTAACCCCCTTCTAAATTGGCTGTGCTTCATCTGCTTTGTAAAGTATGGTGAATAAATATCCAATATTACATTGAATAAAGTTCAGGGAATATTTATTTAATTTCTTAAACATAAATTACTATGAGAGCTTTTTCAATTTTTGCAGTTATTTTAATGACATTTATACATTTAGGTTTCAGGCAACTCCCCTCTTCTGACCCTGATTCAGATTTTCAGAAATTGAGTGCAGATTTTATAGAAGATAATCTAAAATGGAATCCACAGTCAGCTACATCTCTTGGATTTCATCAGTATGATGGATTGGTTTCAAGGTATGATATTGAAATAGTGAAAACTCAAACAAATATGATAAAAGCTTATCAGTCCCAGCTTGAGGCAATTGACCCAAACTCACTAAATCCAAAAAATTATTTTGATTATAGGATACTTCAGAATGAGATAAACAAAGAGCTATTCAGTGCAATTGAAAGATCTCCGCTGACGGGAAATCCCATGACTTACTCG
>JBBRMY010000159.1:0-5594 GCA_038230595.1 Ignavibacteria bacterium | reverse complement strand
CGGGCGATCTTGGACATGGAGCGAGTTCCTTCCAGAACAAGCTTAACAGCATTGACCTTAAATTCCTTGTCAAAGCTACGGTAGGATCTTTTAGTATCCATAATTTTGTAGTTCCTTTCTGTTACAAAATTACGTTATTCGGAGTGTAATTCAAAGTGGGGGAAGCGCATCTTGCTAATTTCTTTGTATCTGATTTTATTCTCATTGTCACCTCTTTTTTTAATTTAGCTATTTTTACTAAACTTTTGAGGCGACAAATGTCGCTATTTCAGTAATATCATTTTCTTAGTTTCTGAAAACTTTTCAGTTTTTAATGTATAAAAATAAATACCTGAAGGAAGATTAAGAGCATTAAATTCAACAGAATGACTACCTGCGTTTTCTCTTTTGTTTAGAAGAGTTTCAATTTCTTTACCCTGTAAATCAAAAATTATCAGTGAAACATTGCTCGAATTTGCCAATTCGTATTTTATCTTCGTTGTTGGATTAAATGGGTTTGGATAGTTTTGAAAAAGTTCAAAATCTTTTATTAAACCTGATTGATCATTTATACTTGCCACAATTCCATTTTTATTGAATTCCACCAATCCTTCCGTTGTCGCCAGCCATAAATTACCAAGTACATCTTCTTTTATATCATATATACTTCCAAATGGATTATGATAAACAAAACTTGTATCATTGAAAGAGCAAAGGGTGTCACCTCCATTAAAACCTATCCATTTTACATTTCTGTCAATCCATATTCCCCATGGAAACGCATAATTTAAACCTGAATTTTGCGGAGTCCAGTTCTGCCATAGATTATTACTAGGATCGAATTTTGTTATGCCATAATACGACATCGTTATCCATAAATTCCCGAAATTATCTTCTCTGATCTTATTTACTTCAGATCCTCCAAGACCTGAGTTAAGCCTGTTATAAAAAGTCCATTGTGAGTCGTTTGCCAGCTTATATAATCCGTATCTATCCTTTCCAAACCATTTATTATTATGACTGTCAACAAATATCTCCCTTCCACCTGAAAATTTAATGGGAGAGTTAGTTGAATCATAAACAATCCATGATGTTCCGTTAAATTTGCTCACGTTATTTAAGGAACACCAGATAATATTATTTGTATCTACTGCAACACACCATTGATTTCCGTTGGAGATACCTGAATTTGAAGTATCAAAGAAAGACCAGTTTGAAAATCTGTCAAACTTCATTAAAGCTCCCTGCCCACCGCCGGATTTAATCGTAGAAATCCAGAGATTATGAAACTTATCACTTGCAATTGAAGTAACCCAATTAGCCTTCACAGGTGAATTTGTAGTATTATAATTTGTAAAATTATTTCCATCAAATTTAATTAAACCTATGTTAGAAGAGCCAACCCATACAATTCCATCATTATCTATAAATAAAGACCATAAGGAATTTGTAGGTATTGTTGAGTTAGTAGTATTCCAAATTTTAAAAATAGCTCCCTGTGAATCAGATATTCTTGCAAATAAGATCAATATGGAAACTATATAAAAAGTTTTTTTCATTTCATTAAATCATATATTTTTACTTCTTTATGAGTATATTCTATTTGGAGAATATCATTCTTTAAAGTGTTTCTTTATAGGTAAAAATCATGTTCCAAAAATCATTCGTGAGATCATAAGCCCTCCAAATGCAGCAATAAAAACTATAACCGTTACCCACCAGTTTTCTTTTATATAAAGCCACCATGAAATGTTAATATTATGCTTTTTTAGGATACCGAGCCAGATCAAAGTTGAAAGTGAACCAAAAGGAGTAAGCTTGGGTCCGATATTTACTGCAAGTATTATCGTGTAAATTGCAAACCGGCTGATATGTTCAATTCCCTGTAAAGTTAATACTCCTATTAATGCTCCGGGAAGGTTATTAAATACAGCGGATAGAATTGAAATAATACTTCCTGCTATAAATATATCAGATGAACTTTGAGAAACCATTAAGCTCTTAAGCGGATCTGTGATCATGTTCAGAACTCCGGCATTAAAAGCAGATGTAATTACTATGAACATTCCGATAGCAAATATTAAAATGCTCCATGGCGCATCGGTTATAATTTTATTTGCTGTCACCAGCTTTCTGACATGAACAATTATAAGCATTGCCACTGCAACAGGAAAAATTACTACTGCAACAGGCAGATTGAATTGACCCCCTATAACATATCCTGCTACCATAACTATCAGAGCAACCCATCCTGCTTTGAAAGTAAAATTATCTCTGATAAGCGATCTTGGATCAACATGTGTAGGTGGTATAAACTTTGTATTTAATTCTTTTCTGAAACGTAAACCGAAGCATAAAACTCCTGCAATAAAAGCTGTAATAGTCGGGACAAGCATGTAAAGCATAAAGCTGCTAAATACCAGATGATTTGCATCAGCAATAATTAAATTTGTAAGATTTCCCGGCAAGAGTGCAATGCTCATTGAATCTGCAAAAAATCCTACAGCGAATATAAAAGGCAGATGTATCCTTAGTTTTCCCGGGTAAATGGCATTTAATATAACAGCAATGATGGGAGTGAGTATAAGTATAACTCCGTCATTAGCAAGCAATGCTGTCACTAATGAAGTCAGGATCAGAATATAAATATATAGCTTTCTTCCTGAACCGTTAGCCATCAGGGCAATTTTATAGGCTGCCCAGTCAAAAAATTTATTGCTGTCGAGAGTGTCGCAAAGGATAAATAATGCAATAAGTGTAATGCAGGCGTTCCATGTATTATGAAAAATAATTTCAAGAATTGAAAAAGGTATCAAGCCTGAAAGAATAGCGATCAGCGCACCGACCCCCGCAGGCCACGCAACGTTTAATCCTTTTGGACGGATTATGATGAGAGAAATGACGGAAATTAATAGGGAAGCACCTAAATATAAATTATTCAAGATCGTATCTTTGCTCTTTTAAATATTTATCAAAATCATTTGATTCTTTTTCTTTTGTAAGCTTAAATCCGTATCTTTTATATATTGAAGCAGCTATTGGAAGATCGTTCGTAGTCCATAAATAAGAAGATTTATAATTACATTTAATGTAGAATTCAAAGTAAAGATCCATAAGCTTTTTTCCCAGCCCAAGGCCTCTGTATTCAGGATGTATAAGAAAAAATCTTAGCTGCGCTGCTTCTCCTCTGTCAAGCAGCATAAGAAAACCAATTATCTTATTTTCATGCTCACTGATCCATACCCGGCTTCTTTCAGGGTCGTGTATCTTCTGATATTCTATCATACCTTCTGCGCAGCGGATCTCAAAGCCTATGCCATAGCTATATTCTTCAAAATAAATTCTACTATGAAGATTTGTGATATAGCTGATATCTCCAGGACTAAATTCATTTCTGATTGAAATATCAGATAAGTTTATTTTCATTTGTTTATATAATAATATCGGGGCAATTCGTTATATCAATTTCTCCGCCGTTGGTGTTTTAGTTCCGATTTATCGGAACGCCACCAACGGCCAACCAAAAAGGTACATTCAACCTGTGGTGAAACCTTATTCTGTTTTTTATCAACCTTGATAGAAAAGAAACAAATTAATTCAAACCTTATTACCTTATTTACCTGTAACAATAAGGTAATAAGGTTAGTATTCAAGAAAATTTTTTCTATTAAGGTTAAACAAAAAGCAAAATAAGGTTTTCTCTATGTCCCGCAATCGGTTATGTTGTCCGGTTTATCGGAACAGGACCTTCGACTCGGATGCGCCGGACAAGCTTTCAAACTGGAAGCGACTTTCAAAAAGCAGACGCGAATAAGCGTCTCTACATTTTATATATGATACAAAATTTTATGTACGATACAAAAAGGGCAATTCGCCTTGGCGGATTGCCCTTAATTTTATAGATAAATAATTTTAATCATCAAGGATTTAGCTTTACTGCTTCTCCTTTATTTAATCTGTCAGCAACATCAACCCAGTATTTTTCTTCGACAGGTCCATTGTCAATTTTCTTGCCGCCTGCAGATTTTTTTCCTTCATCGTATGAAGCCATTTTTTCTGTATCTGCCCACCACATCTGGAAGATGGAAGTATCAGTACCGCCATAGAAATCATCACCTCTTGAAAGGATCCACTTTGGCATTCCGAATTTGTTATGCCACAGCAGTCTCTGATAGTCAGCATACCATCCGAAAACTTCAGGATGCATATTAAATAAAATACTATCAATTTCCTGAACCTGCTTGTATCTGTCTTTTCTTTCGAAAGTAATATTGTATTGCTTAGCGATCTCATCTATTCTTGCGCTTTTATATCCTGACCAGTTAGTGCTGTTCGCATCATCAGCGGTATTTGAAGTAACGCTGAACTCAAGTGATGGAGGATTTTGTCCGCCCCATGCAAACATGATCATCTGAAAGTTTCTCTGATTTCCGATCTGGAAATTTGTTGTACCGTCAACCAGCTTAAGATTTAACTTTATTCCGGCTTTTTTCAGGTCTTCCTGATAAACGGTCAGATATTTTTCCTGAGCTTGTTGAGGGAAAGGAAGTTCAAGTTCAAGAACTTTGCCATCCTTCATTCTGTAACCGTCGGAATTTTTCTGAGTATATCCGGCATCCTCAAGTAGCTTTATTGCTCCGTCAAGATCATAATCTACGAGCTTATTATTCGGATTTGCATATGGTGTTGAGCTGAAGAATGATTTTAACGGTGTATATGAACTATAAAATAATTTTTCATTGAATTTCTTTCTGTCATAAAGCTTAGCGAAAGCTTCTCTAACTCTTTGGTCATCGAACGGAGCTTTTCTCATGTTCAAAGCAATACCGGAAGTACCGCCCGGCTTTGAATTATATATTTTTTTCTTTACAACTAAGCCATTTTTCACATCATCAAAATCGGTTTTTTCCGCCCACCATGAAGCTCTGTTGACTGAATAAACATCGGTCTCGCCTTTTTTGAATTTTTCAAATTCAAGAGTTTCATCCTGAACAACAATAGTTTTAAATACATCAAAATTATTTAAGCCTTTTGCCCATCTTTCGTTCTCACCCCAGTAATCAGAGCGTCTTCTCATTGTAATGCTTCTTCCTTTTTCTACATCATCTTTCTGAATGTAATAAGGACCACTTCCGGGAATGCAATCATAATTATATTTTTCCAGATAATCTTTACCTGATAAACCGGTTAAGTAATGCGCAGGAAGTACTTTAACGCCTGCAGCTGCATCAAAATAAAGCCAGCCCAGCTTTTTTGCTTTTACAGAAATTATATATTTCGATTCAGCTTTTGGCATTTCAAAATTATCTGTATAAAATTGATTTCCGCCTGATAAAATTGTAGGATCGATCATAAGCTTCCATGTTGCAAGATAATCATCTGCAATAACCGGCTTTCCATCAGCCCATCTTGCATTCGGGTTTAGTCTGAATGAATATGTCATTTTGTCATCGGAGATCTTCCAGTGTGTTGCAAGCCATGGAGTGAAATCTTCTGTTACAGGATCCTGATTTAAAAGCCTTTCATACATCATATTCTGGGACATTCTTGTATAGTATGAATTTTCATCTTTTCCGTAAGCTCTCAATGATGCAGGGAAATCCGGAATAGACCAT
>JBBRMY010000158.1:0-5661 GCA_038230595.1 Ignavibacteria bacterium | reverse complement strand
ACTCATAAAAAAGTATATTTTTTTACTGTAATCAAGGCTGTTTGCTTTTTCATTATTATTTTATTTTTAGTTCTTCAGAGGGATAAATAGGATTATTAATTTTTGTAATGTTATTGACCTGCAGATCCACGAGAGATGGGAAAAATTTCTGACTTTAATTTGTCCTCAAAATACCTTATGTTATTATGGTATTCAAAGTTTGAAATTTAGCCTGTTTTAACCGTTTTGTATTAATTCGTCAAAAATTCGTAAAATACCAGGAATTTAAACTACTGATTTATTAATGCAAATTATATTTAAAAATACATTTCGGAAAAAGTTTATTTTTCCATTATATTCAACGTTATTGTCTGTCATCATTTTCATAGCTATTCATTTTTAGTATTACTTTCAGCTCTTCACATACAGTTATAATTAGTAATATTCTATATTCATTTTTATAATTTAAAAATAAATATCATGCTTATTATTTTATTACCCGTTTTAATTATGCCGGTAGACTTCATACCGGATGTTTTTAATTATACTTCAGAAGTAAGTATTAAAAATTGTTACTTGTACACAACAGATGCCGGCGGTCCTTAAAGCACTTCGAACCTTAGGACCGAACATTGTTACTCAAGTTCGTCGGATCTGCTTCCTCATAGACACGAAAAGTACTGTAAGCTGTATGGAATGCTCGGATACTTGGGAGTAGCAGGTAAGGGATGTGAAGATGTTAGCTCCGATTACTATAGAAATACGATACGGTTATTATATAAGCAAATATGAACAGCAAAAAGAAATAAGTTTTTGTCATGACCCCTATGGAAAGGTTTAAGATATAGAATGGTCTTCTATATCTTGTTTTAGATCTTTCCTGAAACGGTAACCATTGGAAACCAAAACACGGGCGGCAGGTTGTCGATCCCAAAAAATCTGAATAAGCAGAAATCCTTTGTGAGAGTACGCCATTAAATTAAATTTTCGTACTTTTGTATAATTCTCTATAGAGTAATTCTAAAAGTGCAAGGGGTAGGCAAAATTTATTTTGTTTTCTTACCCGTTCTTTAAAAAATCTTTTTAAAAATATTTTCCCCGCTGTCATTCCAGCATGCTTTTAGCTGGAATCCATTGGTAACTCGGGGATTCAGTTACTTAATAACCAAAAAAAGTTTAAATCCCTTTCTCGGGACTACTATATCCAATTTTAAAATATGCTTAATACAAGATTCATATAACCAAAACCCCGTAGGGGTTCGATGCGAATGCATCGGAGAGCTTTTATTTTTCACAGCTTTTGTTTTAATCTTAATAAAGCTAAACCCCGTAGGGGTGACCTGTTTGTAACAAAAAACCTCTCTAATATCCCCCTCCTTATTTTCAAGGAGGGGGCAGGGGGTGGTTCTCCGGTAAATACAATAACACCGCTGACTTTAGCTTTTAAAAATACTGTAGTATAATAAATATATTGATCCCTTCATTTAGGCATCATGGTTCTACAGATAATTTAATCATATAATACCCTGTGATCTGATCAATCACCTCGTTCTTTAAAAAATTTCTGCAGAGATGCAGAACGCTGAGAGATCAGCATGGATGAGAGATCATCCAAAAACAATATGAACATACTATGACTTCATGCTTACGTTTTGTTGATGACCATGCTCCGAATACCAAATAAATATTTTGTCCTCTCCGTTATGAGTTAATATTGTTTCGTAGTCTGGAATAATATTAAGAAATTAAAGTGGCTTCGTTGGTGGAGCCGGTAAAGAAAAAGCTGCAGATGGGTGCATGCGAAGAGCTCAAAGCCCGGCTTGAATAAAAGAAAGGGAATAGATCATCAGGCTTTCATCCTTTGGCAAAATTCCTTCATTGAAGGAAAATAAAAGGGTACGGAGGTGGCAGAAGTTTATTGTCTTCCGGTTCTTTTAACATATTCCAAATTCCTTAATTTTTTCATAGGAAGTCCAATGCTTAAAAAAAGACTAAACACCTTTCTTGGGATAACTATATCCTTTTTAAAGGTGAAAGGTTAAACATTACTATTTCTTGTTTTAAATTGGATGGAACATTATGCTAATATGTACATCAAAATTAAGTTGTCTCAAAAAATGTCCGTTGCAACTGCAACGAATCTTCCTACTATTTCAATCAATGTTTATTTAAATTGCTTTAATATTTTTCAAATGCAGATAGGGGATTATAAAATTCATTCCGTACAGACGGGTCTTTTTAAGCTTGACGGAGGAGCTATGTTTGGAGTTGTTCCGAAAACTCTCTGGAGCAAGCTTACTCCTAATGATGATAAGAACAGAATGGATATGTGCACACGTGCCATTCTGCTTGTTAGTAAAGATAAAAAAATATTAGTCGATACCGGAATAGGTTATAAGCTTTCGGAAAAGATAAATAAGATATACGATGTTGATTATTCAAAGTTCACTCTTGAAAATTCTTTGAAAGAGCTTGGATATAGCAGAGAAGATATTACTGATGTAATATTAACTCATCTCCACTTTGACCATTGCGGCGGAAATACTTATTATGATGAGGATAAGACTTTAAAGATCTCTTACCCTAATGCAACATATCATGTTCAGAAAAAGCATTACGAATGGGCATTGAATCCGACTGAAAGAGATAAAGCAAGCTTTTTTCCGGAGAACTATAAGCCTCTTGAAGAGAAAAAAGTTTTGAAATTAATAGACGGGGAAACTGATTTTGATAAAAATATAAAACTGGTGCCTGTAAATGGTCATACTTCTAATATGCAGCTGTTAAAAATTTCTGACGGAGAAAATACTTTAATGTATATGGCAGATCTGGTCCCGACGGCTGCTCATATACCTTTGCCTTACATTATGGGATATGATCTTTTTCCTTTGACAACGCTCGAAGAAAAGGGAAAAATACTTAAAGAAATTTCGGATAAAAATTATACTGTAATGTTTGAACACGATCCTTATCACGAATGCGGCAAGATAGCTTTCGGTGAAAAAGGATATTTCCTTTCTGAAAAATTCTCACTAAACAATAATTAATGCAATTTTCACCAATTGATTACGTAATTGTTGTAGTTTACCTCATAGGTGTAGCTATGTTCGGTATTATTTTATCCGGCAAGCAAAAGTCGGCAAATGACTATTTTCTGGGATCGCAGAAAATGTCCTGGTGGTCTGTCTGCTTTTCAATTGTTGCAACCGAAACCAGCACTCTTACTTTTATCAGCATTCCGGGACTGGCATATATAACCAATATGAACTTTCTGCAGCTTGCTTTGGGATATATTATCGGCAGGATACTTGTTGCAGTAATTTTAGTACCGAGATATTATAAAGGCGAGATCAAAACAGCATATGAATTCTTAGGCAACCGTTTCGGAGAACCAATGAGAAAATATGCATCGATAACATTCATCATTCTTGGAATTCTTGCTAACGGTGTACGGCTTTTCATTACTGCCATCCCTATAAAATTCATAACCGGATTCAGTTATTTTGAATGCATTATCATTATCAGCGTTGTTACTCTTATATATTCTTATATCGGTGGAATTAAGGCTATAATCTGGACTGATGTTGTTCAGCTTTTTATTTATCTGCTGGGAGCGATCGCTTCAATAATTATTATTTATCAGTTACTGCCTCATGGGTGGAGCGACGTAACACAATTTGCAGCACCTGGAAATAAATTCCAGATATTTAATTTTAAATTCGACAGCATTAGTAATTTCTTCACCGGACCTTATAATGCATTGGGAGGTATCCTGGGCGGAGCATTCTTATCTATGGCATCTCATGGCACAGATCAGATGATGGTGCAACGGCTGCTTTCATGTCATACAAAAAAGGATGCACAGAAGGCTATCATCGGTAGCGGTATTATTGTGTTCCTTCAGTTTGCAATGTTCCTTGTTCTTGGAATTATGATTTATGCATTATATCAGGGTGCTGATTTTCATGGCTTAAAGATCGGTGAGTATTTGTTAACAAAATCAGATGAGATATTCCCGAAATTCATTATTGAAAGTATGCCTGTAGGTTTGTCCGGGCTTGTGGTAGCCGGCTTGCTTTCTGCTTCGATGTCTACTCTCTCTTCAGCTTTTAATGCGCTTGCTTCAACGACTGTACTTGATCTATTGAAAGTAAAAAACACTGCAGAAGATCCTAATAAGGAACTGAAGTATTCGAGATATGCGACGATGTTCTGGGGAATTGTTATTATTGGTTCCGGACTTCTTTTTCAGGATGAAAGAAATCCCGCTGTTGATTATGCTTTGAAGATACAATCTCTGATATATGGAGGATTACTGGGAGTATTTCTTTTGGGTGTTGCATATAAAAAAGCCAGACTAAAAGATGCAATTATTTCATATTCGGTGACAATTTTGATACTGGCATCATTGTTTATTTTGCCTAAATTCAATATAATTCCTGCCTTAAATCTGACATGGTTCACGTTTTTCGGAGTTTTAATTACTTTTATAACAGCTACATTTACAATATTCGCGTTCCCAAGTAAAGGTAAGGCAAATGATGTATAATTTTTTGTACATAATTTGAAACCTGCAGCGGAAAATGAAGTATAAAGTTCATCAATCACTCAATTAATCTATTATTTAAAATTAAAACTAAAACCATGAAAAAACTTTACACCTTAGTTTATGCATTGGCTCTTATCTTTGCATTAAATTCTTTTGCGCAAGCTCAGTCACTTTCTTTTTGTGAAGATGTTGATTCAAAAGGAACACCTATCGGATACAGCTCAACATTTAATATCGGTTCAGGCGGCGGCTATTTGTATTTTCTTGTAAACCTGCCTTATAAGCTTAACAGCAGATCAGTAAAATATGATATCTTCAAGCTGGATAGTTACGGTAATGAAAAGTTTGACAATACAATTTATCAGGATACAGAGCTTAGCTGGGATTATTTCTACAAGCAGGTAACATTTTATTCATCAGGAACATATAACATTTATGTTTATGATACCAGCGACTACATGCTTGCATCAGGACAGATCAGGATTCAGTACAGATAAGATCCGGTTCTATCATTTAAAAATTTCTCGTTCCAAAATAATTTCTCGTTCCTATGCTCCAGCGTGGGAACGTTTTTTTTTATAATGCTGACATCATAATATGATGTCCCTACAATTGTTCATCCTAATTATGTATTTTCCAACTCATGCCTGAAAGTTTTGTAAATATTGCTTTGAATGTTCCTCTTGATTCTACATTCACATATAAAGTCCCCGACTTTTATGTAAATGAAGTTGAAGCAGGGAAAAGGGTACTTGTCGATTTTGGAAAAAGACAGATGACCGGGATCATATTAGACGTAATGAAAAACTATGATGGCATTCATAAGCCAAAATATATAAAAAGCATTCTTGATGAAGAAAGTGTAATTAAGCCTGAGTTGATCGAATTTGCACGGTGGATATCTTCATATTATCTCGCTCCTATCGGAGAAGTTCTTTTCTCCTCTATTCCCCGAAAGATTAATTTTACACTCGAAAGATTTTATAAGCTTACTGATGTACATATCGAAAAGCTTGATGTTTCAGGGCTTGATAAAGAAATCTATAATGACATAATTTCAGCAGTAAGATCAAAAGGGAAAACCGGTCTTACAAAAAAGCAGTTAGAAAAAAAGCTTAACTTAAAAGATGCGT
>JBBRMY010000157.1:0-5688 GCA_038230595.1 Ignavibacteria bacterium | reverse complement strand
GATAGTATAATTGAAAATAAAAATATAAGTGCGGAAAATATAATTCGGCTTACGTTCATTCTTTGATTAAGATTTTATAATTTGTTCGCTTGTCATACCATATCTGCGCTCTCTCTTCTGAAATTCTGAGATGGCATCATATAAATTGTTCCTTTTAAAATCCGGCCAGAAGATCCGGTCAATATAAATTTCAGAATAAGCTATCTGCCAAAGCAAAAAATTACTTATTCTGTAATCTCCGCCTGTCCTGATAAGAAGATCAGGATCAGGAATATCTTTTGTAGCTAAATACATTCCAAAATTATCTTCAGTAATGCTTTCAATATCAAGCTTACCGGAACTTACATCTTTATAAACATTTTTCATTGCATTCAGAATATCCCATCTGCCGCTGTAACTTATGGCAATATTTAGAGTCATCTTATCATTGCTCTTTGTCTTTTCCATTCCGTCAGTCAGTACCTGCATAACTTTTGGGGGCAGGGAAGTCAGGTCACCTGAAGCAGTGATCCGGATATTTTCCTTATGAAGACGATCTGTTTCATCTCCTAAAACTTTTATAAGTAGCGACATTAAAACTGAAACTTCAGACTTTGGCCGCTTCCAGTTCTCAGTTGAAAAAGTATAAAGAGTAAGAAATTTAATTCCTATTTGAGCAGAGGATTCAATAATATCTCTTGCAGAATTTACACCTTCATTATGACCAAAAACCCGGGAATACCCCTTTGATTTTGCCCATCTGCCATTACCATCCATTATTATTGCAACATGCCGGGGGATCTCACCGCTTTGCTTTAATTTTTCTTGTACTGCCGAATCTTTGACGTTGCTCAATTATTTAAAAAAATTAAAGTATAAATATGTCAATAAAGGTTTTTATTTGAGAGTTTTAAATATCGATGTTATATACTAAAATTTCAATGTAATAGGTGCCTCTTATAGCTTATAAAACCAGTATATCATAACAAATTATAACTTATCCAAGTTTCATAGCTTCTCTAACCTGCTTCATAGTTTCTCCTGCTGTTTTTCTGGCTCTTTCTTCACCATATTTAAGGATGTCTAAAACCTTCTTTGGATTTGCTTCAAGCTCTCTTCTTTTTACTCTTATTGGCTCAAATTGTTCTGCTATCTTGTCAGAACACATCATTTTACAATCAAAACATCCCAATGCACCACTTTTGCAGCCTTCTCTAATTTCAGGCTCTCCTTGTGGATTAAACTTTGTATGATATGTATATACGAGACATATGTCCGGATTGCCGGGATCACCTTTAAGTTTTTTATTTGGATCTGTAAAAGCTTTTTTCATTTTAGCTTTTATAATTTCTACAGGGTCCGATAAAAGTATTCCATTATTTAACGACTTACTCATTTTTGCTTTTCCATCAAGTCCGGGTAGTCGTGAATATTTTGTTATCTTTGGAACCGGGACGGGAAAGATAGAAGTATTGTTCTTTCCGGGAAAATGATTATTAAAAGATTCTGCAATGTGTCGGGTTATCTCAACATGTGGAACCTGGTCTTCACCAACTGGAACTGTATCACCTTTATAAAGTAATATATCTGCTGCCTGCAAAACGGGATAACCCAAATGTCCGAATACTATGCTTTCGATATTCATATCTCTTACCTGCTCTTTTACAGTCGGATTTTTTTCCAGTCTTGATTTAGTTATTAGCATGCAAAATATCAGAAACAATTCTGTATGTTCTTTTACCTGTGACTGCCTGAATATCGGAGATCTTTCAGGATCAATTCCGCAAGCTATCCAATCAATAACCATTTCAATTGATTCATTATATATCTCTGAAGTATCTAAACTTGTTGTCAGAACATGATAATCCGCTATCAGATAATAATTTATATATTTTCCCTGAAGCTCTACCCAGTTCTCCAACGCTCCGACATAATGGCCAATGTGTAGCTTACCTGTCGGCCTCATTCCTGATAATATTATTTTTCCCTTCTGCTCTTTTTGTTCAGCAAAAGATTTATGTTCCTGATCCAATTATAAGTTATTTTATATGGGTAAAGAGAGTCTATTTAAAATTTTCAATATAAGCTTTTGCAAGCTTGTAGGTTTGCTCGATTCCTTTTATATGTGTACGTTCAACTCCGTGTGATGCAGAAACACCCGGTCCTATCAATCCTACTCTTACATCATATCCGGCACGCAATGCAGCAGAGCCGTCAGAGCCGTAAAATGGATATATATCAGTTACAAAATTTATTTTATTTTTTTGCGCAAGCTCTTTAAGCTTTTTTGTCATAAAAAAATCATATGGTCCTGATGAATCTTTAGCGCAGACTGAAACTGCATCTTCCTTACCTGTACATCCGTCACCTATTACTGCCATATCCAGAACTAAAAGTTCTTTTGCTGACATTGGAATTCCACTGCATCCGCCATGACCAACTTCCTCATAATTTGAAAAATAAAATGCCGCATCAGGCTTTTTACCGGACTTACAAAATTCAAGTATAAGCTCTATCAGTATTGCAGCGCACGCTTTATCATCAAGAAATCGTGATTTAATAAATCCTGATCCTGTCTGCTCGAAACGTGTATCGTAAAAAACAAAATCACCGGTATTTATTCCAAGGGCTCGGGTATCTTTCTCAGAAGTTACTTTTTCATCAAGACGTATTGACATTCCGTCAGCTTCTCGCTTTGCAGTCCTTACATTTTTGTTCACATGATCAGCAGGGTCATTCAGTAGAAATGTACCTCTGAAAGTTTCGCCTTTAAAATTACGTACCGTAACATATTCTCCTTCAAATGAAGTTAAAGGATAACTTCCCAAAGTTGTTATCTCAAGAGTCCCGTTAGACTTAACCTCCTTAACCATTGCTCCTAAAGTATCTATATGAGCTGTCAGTACAAGCTTTGGATCTTCATTGAATGAAACAAGCAAAGCTCCTTTATTCGATCTCTTAATGATCAGGTTTTTATCTGATAAAAGTTTTTCGATTTCACTGATTACATTGTGAGTATATCCGGTTGGTGAATCAATTTTTAATATTTTTTCTAAAGTAGAAGCTAAATTTTTCATTATTTTGTACTGTCCACTTTTATTTTATAAATTTTTTCATTCTCTTTTGTCATTCCGTATTTCTCTCTGGCAACCTGTTCAGTTTTTTTATCAGATGTTTTCAGATCTTCAATTTCCTTTTGCAGCTCTTTTGTTTTTTGATTCTCAGCTTTTATCTGCTCTTCAAGCTTTTTCTTTTCACCTTCCATTCTGAATCTGGATATCAGCCCTTTACTGCCAACTGATGCGAATGTGAGAAGTCCTAAAATAAATAATACAGTAAAAACGATCTTAAAATTATATTTAAAAAAACGAAAGAATTTATTTATAAATGGCTCATTCTCATTCGTATTTTTTAATATCCGGTTCAATTGCTATACTTTGTCATATTTTTGCAAAGAAAGTTGTATTAATCTTTCTAATAACTGAGGAAAGCTCATTCCCTTAGCTGCTGCTGATTTTGGTACGAGTGACGTCTCTGTCATTCCGGGCAAAGTATTTACTTCAAGGCAGTACAGCTCATTCTTTTCAGAAAGCATAAAATCAACTCTTGAATAAACTTCACATCTGAGAGCTTTGTGAGATCTCAATGCCAGTTCTTTAACTTCTTCCTCAATATTTTTATCAAGTTCAGCAGGGCATAAGTAGCTTGTCATTCCTTTTGTATACTTATGCCGGTAATCATAAAATCCGCCTTCAGGTCTTATCTCAATTACAGGAAATGCTTCATCTCCGATCACAGGTACCGTTAATTCTCTTCCATGAATAAATTCTTCAGCAAAAACTCTTTCTGAATAGCCGAATGCAGTCATCATAGATTCTTCAAGATCTGTAACTGATGCATCTTTTTTTAAAATTGTCAATCCGACTGTGCTGCCTTCATCATTAGGCTTAATTACACACGGAAATCCTATCTCATTTTTAATTTTATCGAAAGTTTTCTCTAAAGTATGATATTTTTCTTCAAGTTCTATCCACTTAGGAGTTTTTACTCCGTTATGAGAAAGTATAACTTTCGAATATATCTTATCCATGCTAACCGATGAAGATAATGCATTTGAACCTGTATATTTAATATTCATCATATCAAATATTGTCTGTATCCTTCCGTCTTCGCCGAATTTCCCATGAAGCCCTAAAAAAACAAGTTCAGCTTTTTTAATATCCGGAAGGCTAAGGCTGGATATTTCTTTAGCTTCATGCTTTCCGTGAATTTCCGATAATTCTTTTATGGAGGGGGCGCTTCCTGAAACTAATTTTGCAAATATCCTGTCTTCACTTAATTGTTCGGAACCATAGACCGGGTCTATAACCTTAACATTGTGCCCGGACTCTCTTAATGCATTCAGAATGGCTTTTGACGAAGATAAAGATACATCTCTCTCCGAAGAAGGACCACCTGCTAATAATATTATATCCAAATTTTAAAAAATTATTTAAATATAAATATATTAATTGTCTTAATAAATGATAAATCGGGTATTTGAGTGTTAGAATATGTAGAATGGATAGTATTAAGACTCAGGCTGAAAGCCTGGAACAACATAACTTGGGGCAACGCCCCAAGTTAATCCAAATAAAATTTTCAGCCTGAAGGGCTGAGACATTAAAAATTAGAAAATCTATAATAGACTAATTGAACCGATCGTAATCAGTAATTCGTAAATACCCATTTGCCTTTTTTAACGATCAATATTAAATTATTTTTTATTTTTTAAGAAATAAAGTTTAATGCTGCCATTTAAAGCCGATCTACACATGCACACCAGTTATTCCGATGGTCTCTTATCCCCCTATGATCTGATCTATAAAGCAAAAAAAAATAATATTAATGTGATCAGTATAACCGATCACGATAATATCAGTGCTTTAAAAGAAAGCATTCCGATAGGAAAAGAAATGGGAGTTGAAGTAATTCCCGGAGTTGAGATCAGTTCTGAGATCAACGGGCAGGAAATACACATCCTTGCATATTTCATAGATCCTGAACATCAGGATTTCATTTCCTTTTTGAAAAAGATACAGGATGGCAGAATTGATCGTGTAAGAAAAATGATCGCCATTCTCAATGATCTGGGCAGCAAAATAAACTCAGAAGAATTTATATCAAAGTTTGATAAGAGCATTTCGATTGGCAGACCTCACATTGCCCAGGCTTTGGTTGAGGAAAAATTTGCAAAGACTTTTGCTGAAGCATTTATGAAATATATTGGCGATAACAAGCCTGCATATATCAAGAAAGTAAATCCTTCATATAAAGAAGCTATAAAAATAATTTCAGATGCAGGCGGACTTTCGTTTATTGCACATCCCGGAAAATTTGTCAGGGACGAAGTAATGGCTGAACTGATAAAGGAAGGACTGGATGGAATTGAAATTTATCATCCCTCACATTCAATGCAGGACAGAGAATATTTTTCAAAGATAGCTGCAGATAATTTTCTTCTTGAAAGTGGCGGCTCAGATTTTCACGGCGCAACAAAAACCGATATGCAAAACTTTGGAAAATTTTACATCGACCAGGAGAAACTTCTCAACATGAAAAGAAGATTAACCCTGGAGTAAATAATTACTTTCTCGCTTAGAAGTTGTCTTCCCCGAATGCTTTTATCGGGGATCCCGGACTTCAGTTTCAAAAACCCAAACCCCGTAG
>JBBRMY010000156.1:0-5766 GCA_038230595.1 Ignavibacteria bacterium | reverse complement strand
TTGAATGCCTGTATCTCCATGTTGCAAAAAGCTCATCCATTTCAATTATCTTGTTAAGAACCTGAAAAGGAAGATATAATATTGGTTCGTCCCTGTATAGATTTATGAAAAGCGCAGCAAGCGTAGCTTTCAATGAAAGTCTGGCAGATCCATCTTTTATTTTTTCCTCATGCTTTGATTCATCAAAAAGTGACATGAAGTTTTCCCGGGTAGAACTGAACATTTCAAGCTGCCTTGTTCTTTTTTCTTCGGAAAGGGAATTATTATTTTTAATAATACTCTCATCATTATCAAGCATCTGTTCAACTGCATTTTTATACTTATTCCAGAAGTCAAAATTTTCCGGCTTAATAAAAGGAGTTCTCTCAAGCCAGTTGTTTAACAGCTGAAATAAGCTTGGAGTTTTTGTTTCTAATAGCTTTTGATGTTCTGCGCTTAAAGTTTTATTATAATCAGTATTATTATATTTAAGTCTTTTGTCGTGTTCAAGTCCCAGTCTGTTTTCAAGCAAGCGGAACTGATAGCTTTGAAAACCGGAAGCCGGGATAAGATAATCCCGAAAATCAAGAAAGTCTAATGGTGTCATCGTTTCAATAACTCTTACTTGTTCAACTAAGAGTTTTTGTATTTCCACAACTCTTTGCAGTCTGTGAGTCACAGTTCCCAGTTTTTTTTCATCAATATTTTCAGAATCAAATATTCTTATTACATCATCAAGCTCAAATAAAGTCTGCTTGAACCAGAGCTCAACAACCTGATGCATAATAATAAAAAGCATTTCATCATGCGCAGGGTCATTATATTCATCACTTTTTGGATGCTGGCTGCCAAGTATCCTGTCTAATTCAAGATAATCTGAGTAATAAACCGGTGGGAAAACTTTATCTTTATTCATAATTTAATATATGATTAAAAAATAAGGGTAATAGTTGAATATATAAAGTTATATAAGCACAAAAGCCCGGCTGTCCGGGCTTTTAAATGCACACTAATATTATTTCTTTTTATAATCTTGTAAGTATCGTATCCACATCTGTGTGATCATATTCAAATGCTTCAGCTACGCCTTTATAAGTAATAATCCCGTCATGCATGTTAAGACCTAATTTTATTTCTTCATTTGATCTTACAGCTTCCAGCCATCCCTTGTTTGCTATTTCAACAGCATAAGGTAACGTTGCATTAGTTAAGCCTAAGGTGGAAGTAAAAGGTACAGCACCCGGCATATTTGCAACGCAGTAGTGAAGTACACCGTCAACAACATAAGTCGGATTCTCATGAGTAGTTGGTTTGCATGTTTCTATGCAGCCACCCTGGTCAACAGAAACGTCAACAACAACCGAGCCTTCTTTCATTAGCTTCAGCATATCTCTTGTAATAAGATGCGGTGCCTTTGCTCCCGGAATAAGTACTGCTCCGATAACAAGGTCTGCAGTCTTAATAGCTTCGCGAATATTATGCGGATTGCTCATCATAGTTGTACAATTTTTCGGCATTACATCATCCAAATATCTTAATCTGTAAAGATTGTTATCCATGATAGTAACTTTAGCTCCGAAACCTGCTGCTATCTTTGCAGCATTTGTTCCTACGATACCGCCTCCAAGCACTACTACGTTAGCAGGTTCCGTTCCCGGTACACCGCCTAAAAGAACTCCTCTTCCGCCCATTGTCTTCTCAAGATATTTAGCGCCTTCCTGAGGTGCCATTCTTCCTGCAACTTCAGACATAGGAATTAATAACGGTAATGATCCGTCTTTTTTCTGAACTGTTTCATAAGCAA
Source organism: Ignavibacteria bacterium (assembly GCA_038230595.1). GTDB lineage: Bacteria > Bacteroidota > Ignavibacteria > Tepidaquicellales > Tepidaquicellaceae > JBBRMY01. Next base: position 3,983 of record JBBRMY010000156.1, on the reverse strand, counting down.
TTGCGATACATTTATTCTTCATCATTGCATCAGTGAGCGGCTTTGAAGAAGCAAAGTGAAAATATGTAAAAACTATCTGACCTTTTTTAATAAGATTATATTCCTGCTTTATAGGCTCCTTAACTTTCATGATCATATCAGCCGTTGAAAATATTTCTCTGGCTGTTTTTAATATTTTTGCTCCTGCTTTTTTATAGTCTGCATCGGAAAAACCGCTGCCTTCTCCACCTCTAGTCTGTACAAAAACTTTATGTCCGTGGTTTACAAGAACTTCTGCGCCAACAGGCGTTAATGCTACTCTGTTCTCATTGGTTTTGATCTCTTTAGGAACGCCTATTTTCATATTAATATGGGAGTTTAAATTTTCTTGATTAGCCTTAAAGATAATTTTTTCAGAGCCCTTATTCAATTCAGAAAACCTGCCTCGCCGCTGTTGGTGTTTTCACCAACAGCCATTCAGATTTATCTGAACGACCCCAACAGCTACAATTAACTTTTTCGGGAATTCCTATCCCGATAAAACAGTTATCCATATATGAAGAAAAATAAAGCATTACATCCCGAAGATAAAACTTCAGGAAATACCATCAGCTATTGGATAGATAGTTCTCAACCGATCATTTATGAAAAGCTAAATACCGATATTGAAACAGAAATTGCAATTGTAGGCGGAGGAATTTCAGGTCTTACCACAGCATACTGTCTTTGCAAAGAAGGGAAAAAAGTTATCCTTATCGAAGATGGAAACATTGGCAGTGGTGAATCAGGCAGAACTACCGCTCAGATATCAAATGCGCTTGATGATGGTTATTCTAAGATTTCTGAATTATTCGGATTGGAAGGAGCAAGGCTTTCAGCTGAAAGTCATACAGCAGCAATAAATAAAGTTGAGGAGATCATTAAAGCCGAAAAAATTGAATGTGATTTCCAAAAGTTAAGCGGATATTTGTTTTTAGATCCTACAGATAATAAAAAAGAATTAAGAGATGAATATAATGTTACTCACAAAGCGGGGCTCAAAACTCTATGGCATGATGAAACTCCTTCGATAAAAAATATTGAAAGTCCATGCATTGAATTTCCTGACCAGGCTCAGTTCCATATCCTAAAATATCTTAAAGGACTTTGTGATGCTATAACCCGGATGGGCGGTAAGATATACACTGATACTCATGCAAAAGAAATAGTCGAAGGAAAGATAGTAACTTCAGATGGTAATACAATAACATGTTCTTCGATAGTCGTTGCAACTAACAGCCCGGTAAACGATACGTTTGCTATGCATACAAAGCAAGCGGCTTATAGGACGTATGTAATTGGAGTTAAAATAAAAAAAGATACTTTACCAAAAGCTTTATGGTGGGATACAGGCGATCAGGATTCAAAGTGGGAATCGATCCCATATCATTATGTAAGGCTTCAGAACTTCGATAATGAGTTTGATCTACTGATCGTTGGAGGTGAAGATCATAAGACCGGGCAGCAGGATGATGAAGAGGAAAAATATCCTGATACTGATCATGCAGCGGAAGACAGATTTACAAATTTATCTCAGTGGACACGAAAGCATTTTCCCGATTCAGAAAATGTTATATATAAATGGTCCGGTCAGGTTTTAGAGCCTGTGGATTGTCTTGCTTACATAGGTAAAAATCCCGGTGATGATAATATTTATATAGTAACAGGTGATTCCGGTAACGGTATGACACACGGAACGATTGCAGGAATGCTTCTGACTGATCTGATCAGTGAAAGAGAAAATTCATGGAGCAAGATCTATGATCCGTCAAGAAAGCCGCCGGTCAGCATGATTACCGATTATATTTCAGGAGGCCTGAACGTTGCAAAGCAGATGCTTGATTATGTTAAGCCTGGAGATGTTGCCTCAGGAAAAGATTTAAAAGCAGGGGAAGGCGGCATTATCAGTCATGGACTAAACAAATATGCAGTCTACAAAGATAAAGAAAATGTTGTCCATACTTTCACTGCAGTCTGCCCACACATAAAATGCATCGTTCATTGGAACGAAGCAGAAAGCACATTTGATTGTCCGTGTCACGGCTCAAGATTTACAGCCTTAGGCAAAGTTATAAACGGACCTGCGTTAACGGATCTTGAGAAAGTGGAGTTGTAATAATTGTTAAAGTTAAAAACGAAAGGTTAAAAAATAAACAGGCTGAAATCCAGAGATAAAAGTTATCACTATTTATGCGAAAATTTTTATTACTATCACATAAACAAAAAACCTTATTTAGCATTTAAACCTTAGTACAAAAAAAACATAAAAGATTCAACCTTATTACCTTATTTATCATACATCAGAGTTTTTTTGAAAATTCAAAACTTTTCTAATTTTAACTAAAAACCCCAAAAAACCTTATTTAGCTTTTAAACCTTAGTACAAAAAAACTTAAAAAAATCCAACCTTATTACCTTATTTATCCCACTTAAGAGTTTTTTGATAAAATTTCATAAACTTTTCATACTCTTCCTGAAAAGTTACCTTCTTATGATGTTCCGATTGGTTTAAAATATATTTGCAAACTTTATCTACATCCCCTTTTGATACAGAAAATGCGGCACAGGTTTCCTGCCAATCAAAACCCCCCTGAATAAGTTTATTTTCATTGATAAATTTCTTTGAGCATTCTGCAACAGTAGTTATAAGTTCTTCGTCTGAGATTTTTGGATATCTGGATACCAGTAAATGCGCATGTTCAGGATTAATATAGATAGCATATAATTTTGAATAGTTATTTTTAACTACCCCCGTTATATATTTTTCAATTCTAACCCTACTTTTTTCCGGAATAACTTGCTGCCTATGTAAAGTAGTTATGACATAGTGTGTATAAATGTTATTAAATTCTATTCGCATTTATTTAAAGATTAAATAAGGTAATAAGGTTTGTTTTTTTTGTTTACTTTCTACTAAGGTTTAAAAGCTTAATAAGGTTGTTAGATTTTGTAAATTAAGTTTATTTGTAATATGAATTTCAATTATCTCTGAACTCCGTAGGAGTCGAACATTTTTCTTAAGCTTTATGTAGCTAATAATGCGCGAAAATTTTACACCAAAAAAATTATTTTACCAATACCATTTTTCTCACCTCAGAAAAATCTCCCGTCGTTAACTTATAAAAATAAATCCCGCCAGCATACCTCTCTGCATTCCAGTTCACTTCATAAACACCTGCTGATAAATTTTCATTATCCCATTTTTCAACTTCTCTTCCTATTCCATCATAAATTATTAACTGTACTGACTGGTCGCGACCTGTCCCAGCGTTTTGCAAAGCGAATTTTATTTTTGTCGTCGGGTTGAAAGGGTTCGGAAAATTCTGATACAAAGAAAATGAAGATGGTACTTCGACTCCTACTGGGTTTATTGCCGTCGGTACAAAGGATGTCCACCATACACCGCCATTTGATGAGCCGGTTACACCTGCAAGAACTCTCGAGTTGGAAGCATTATATATCACTGCATTTGAGCTTACTGTGATACCAAAATTTGTAAAGCTGCTTCCGGAATTGTTTGACATAAATACTCCTCCATTTCCTGCTGTAAATACAAAAATTGGAGAAACTGCATCGATACCTCTTGCAATATATCCTGAAGAACTTGTGCCCCACGTTAGTCCGTTGTCAGTTGATCTTTCAACGGGTCCCGGAGAAGTTGTACTTATGGCAAGTAGAGTTGAATTGTTTGCTTTAGCAAATCCGAAAATATTTTTTGCGGGATCTAGATTTGCCGAGAAAGTAACGCCGTAATCAGTTGAACGGTATATTCCGTTATTTGTTTGTGTTGTCCCTGCATAAATTATTGCAGAATTATTCTTATCAGCAAGCAGTGATACTACCTGCATCGATGCTAAACCCGATGGAGAAAACGTAACTCCGAAATCAGTACTCCAGTAAATTCCCTGTCCGTTGGTACCAACATAAACATATCCATTCTTACCGCATGCCACTGCCTGTAAGCC
>JBBRMY010000155.1:0-5807 GCA_038230595.1 Ignavibacteria bacterium | reverse complement strand
AATTTTTTTGCTTGCAGTATTTCTATCAACCATAATATCCCGAAGAAGCTTATTCTCATTTAAAGAGCCAATGCATTTCCCATCATCAATTACCGGTACAGTTGTCAGATTATACTGATTCATTAAAAATAATGCATCTGAAACATTTTCTTCCGGAGTCACTGCTACAAGCTCAGGTGTATCTTTTTCCGGCTTTGTATGGAAAATTGTTCCAACAGTTGCAGTTGTTCTGTCCATCAAACGCTTATCTCTTATCCAGTCTTCTGAATGATACTTTGATAAATACCTTTCACCTGTATCGCAAATAATGAAAACCATAATGTCGCCTTCTTTCAAAGTCTTTGCAACCTGAGCTGCTGCATGTGCAATTGTTCCTGAAGATGCTCCGGTGAATATCCCTTCTTCTTTAGCAAGCCTTCTTGCCATATTGACGGATTCAAGATCAGTTACGTTTATGATCTCGTCAATGTAATCGAAATAAACATTGCCCGGAATAGAATCCTGTCCTATACCTTCAACAAGATAAGGAATGCCTTCGGGAGTTTCTCCGGTAGCCATATAAGTTTTGAAGATCGAGCCATATGGATCAGCACCTATCACTTTTATATTCGGATTCTTTTCTTTCAGATATTTTCCGGTTCCGCTGATAGTTCCTCCTGTACCAATTCCTGCAACAAAATGGGTTATCTTACCATCTGTATCATTCCATATTTCAGGTCCTGTAGTCCTGTAGTGAGCATCAGGGTTTGCATCGTTGAAATATTGATAAGGAAAAAATGAATTCGGTATTTCTTCTGATAATCTTTTCGCAGTTGCAACATAATGTTCAGGAGAATCAGGTTTTGCAGTTATAGGCTTAATAATAACATCTGCTCCAAGTGCTTTAAGATAATTCACCTTTTCGATAGAAGCTTTTGTAGTCATTACAAAGATCGATTTGTAGCCTTTTTGATTTGCTGCAAGAGCAAGTCCGATACCTGTATTACCGCTTGTTGCTTCTATGATCGTTCCACCCGGTTTTAATATTCCTTCACGTTCAGCTTTTTCTATCATGGATATTCCTATCCTGTCTTTAACACTACCGCCGGGATTCAAAGACTCCAGCTTAGCCAGTACAAGACCTTTTGTCCCTTTTGTAATTGTATTAACCTGAACCATCGGAGTGTTTCCGATTAGTTCTAAAATATTTTTCTTGTATTTCATTTTCGTTTTAAAAATTTATTTATCTATTGGCCTCATCAGAGGGAAAAACAGCACATCTCTTATTGTTTGCGAATTTGTTAATAGCATTACGAGCCTGTCGACACCCAAGCCAACTCCTGTTGTTGGAGGCATGCCAACTTCAATAGCTCGAATGAAATCATCATCCATAGGATGCGTTTCCTCTTCGCCGCCTCTGCCGCGGTTAACCTGATCTTCTAACAATTTTCTCTGGAGAACAGGGTCATTAAGCTCAGAATAAGAATTTCCCATTTCCCATTTGTTAATATAGGGCTCAAACCTTTCTACATAAATTACCTGCTCAGGATCATTCTTCATTTCTTCAAACTGCTCTGGAGAATAACTTCTTAGCTGCTTGCAAAGTGGAGTAGTTTCTATAGGATGATCAATAACAAATGTCGGCTGGACCAGATCATCTTCGCAAGTACTTTCAAAAAGCGCTGCAACTAATAATCCTTTTGAGCCTGAGATTTTCCTGTCGAAATCAACATTATTATTTACCATGTGATCAAGTATTTCCTGCTTAGAAGCTGAGAGTACATCAAGTCCTGTTTTTTCCTTTATTGCATCAGTCATTTTTAATCTTTTCCAGGGACGTGCAAAGTTTATTTCAGTATCACCATATTTTACAGTGTTGGTTCCGTTTGCATCAATACAAGCCTGCTCACAGACTTCTTCAAATAAATTCATAGAATCAGTATAATCTCCGTATGCCTGATACCATTCTACCTGTGTAAATTCAGGATTATGCGTTCTGTCAATTCCTTCATTTCTAAAGTCTCTTACAAATTCATAAACTCTATTAAAGCCGCCTACGATCAATCTCTTTAGATATAGTTCATTAGAAATTCTTAAATAAAGAGGAATATCTAAAGCATTATGATGAGTAACAAACGGCTTTGCATTAGCGCCTCCATAGACAGCCTGCAAAGTAGGAGTTTCTACTTCAAAAAAATCCTGCTTTTCAAGAGTCCTTTTTATTGACTGAATAATTTTAGTTCTTTTAAGAAAAACTTCTTTAACGTGATCGTTTACTATTAGGTCAATGTATCTCTGACGGTATCTTAACTCAACATCTGCGAAAGCATCATGGATAACTTTTTCTCCGGACTCGAGAGTTTCTTCTTTTACGACAGGAAGAGGGAACAATGACTTTGCAAGAAGCGTGAACGAAGCAGCATGAACAGAAACTTCTCCTGTCTTTGTTCTGAAAACATATCCTTTTACTCCAATGATATCACCTATATCCAGCAATTTCATCAGTGCATAACTCTGTTCTCCAACATCATCCTTTCGGATATATATCTGAATTTTTCCCTGCTCGTCTTTAATATGACAGAAAGCTGCCTTACCCATTTTTCTGATCGCCATTATTCTTCCGGCTATAGAAACGTGAACAAGCTTTGCCTGTTCTTTTTCTTCATCAGATTCCGGATCTTTGAAACCTTCAATTATCTTTCTAGAATTTGAATCAATATCAAACCTATAGGGATAAGGGTTGATACCCATTTTTCTTATTTCATCAAGCTCTTCAAATCTTCTTTTAACAAGATCGTTCTGCTTTACTATTTCGTTTTCTTCTATCAACTATCTAATTTGAAATTATTTTGAATTTAATATTTCTACTTCGTCTTTTGTTAAATGCCGCCATTCACCGAACTTCATTTTCTCAAGCTTTAATCCTGCATAAGCGCTTCTGTGAAGTGCTCTAACAAAATATCCGTAATGCTCGAACATTTTCCTTACCTGCCGGTTCTTACCTTCGGAAATGGAGATCTTTAAATTGGAGTAATCTTTTTCTGTAATGAAATCTATTTTAGCAGGTAAGGTTTTAACTTTTTCAAGTCTTACTCCGCCTGTCAGCTTTAATCTATGCTTTTCTTCAAGAGGCTTTGAAAGCTTTACAACATAAGTTTTATAGATCTTTGACTTTGGGCTCATAAGCTTATTTGCAAATTCACCATCATTAGTCAGAAGAAGTAATCCTGTCGTATGGTAATCAAGTCTTCCAACGGGAAATATCTTATCATTAATTTTTACAAGATCCATTACAGTTCTTCTTCTCTTTTCATCTGAAAGGGAAGTTATAACTGAATCAGGCTTGTTAAGCATTATATAGATCTTCTTTGTTACAGGTTTTATTCTTTGACCGTCAACATCAACTTTATCTTTTGCAGCATTGATCTTGTAACCAAGTTCCATTATAGTTACACCGTTTACATCAACGCGTCCCTGTGTAATAAGATCGTCTATTTTTCTTCTGGAAAGTATTCCGTTAGAGGCAATATATTTGTTAAGCCTTGTTAGATCAGTCTCCGGCATCACTGCCTTTCGTTTCGTGGTTATCTAAAATGTCTTTGTCTAATTCGATAGAGCTGCTTATATCCGGCTCAACATTATTCTGAGGTACTTCAAATTCTTTAAAATCATTTTCCATATCTATTGTTTCTTCGTTTTCTTCAATTGTTTTTATATCATTTACTTCATCAGCTGCGATATTATCAGAGTTATCACTCTCACTTTCATTTTCATTCTCACTATCAATCTCAGTTTTAGTCTCTGTTTCAGTCTCAGTCAGAGGGACACCATTCTCATCAAAGCTTAATTGTTTTTGCTCGTTAGCAGTGCCTTTGGATTTATCACCTATGTTCTCTACATTGATCGAATTAAAAAGATCTATATCAGCTTCTGTTATACCTTCTATCTTTTCGTTTTTGAGAATGTCATTTATTTCTTTAAGCTTTGGAAGATCTTCGAGAGAGTTTAATCCAATTACTTTTAAGAATGTCGGTGTTGTACTGTATAGGATCGGTTTCCCTGGAGTCGTAGCTCTGCCTGCAATTGTAACCAGGTTTCTTTCCAGAAGAGAATTTATTATGTAATCAACATTCACGCCGCGGATAAATTCAATTTCTGACCGGGTTATCGGCTGCTTGTAAGCGACTATAGCAAGCGTTTCAATTGAAGACTGCGATAATCTTTTTTTCTGCTTCTCATCGAAAAGTTTTCCTACATAAACTCCATATTCTTTTCTTGAAGAGAATTGATAACCGCCTGCTATCTTAATAATTTCAAAAGAACTCAGGCTTCTTTTATAATCCTCATTCAGGTCGTCAACAGATTGATCAATTGATTTAGTATCAACTTTAATATTGAAAGCAACAAGAATATCTCTGATCTGCTTAGAAGTTATTTCTTCTTCCGAAGCAAATATGAGGGACTCAACTATATTTTTAAAATTATCAGTATTCAAATAAACTCAGCCATTGAAAGCCTTTTTTTCAATATAAATTTTGTGAGGTCGAAAGGATCAACTGCAACCTCAATTAAATATTCAGCTGCCAGCTGAAGCAATGCAAGAAATGTACAGATGATCGTCATTCTATCATGCATTTCGTTTATCATCATAAAAAAATCTATCTCGCCATTTTTATCAATTATATCTATAACAAATTGTCTCTGAGATTCAGCAGTAATATCAAGAGTTTCAATTGAGTGAATTACCTGTGGCTTTATGCTGGTAAGTACAATTTTATAAGCTTTGATCAGATTGAATATGGTCACATTTTTCAGAGATTCAAATCCTTCATCCTTCGTCTCAATTATCTTGTTATCAAATTCAAAACATGTCCTTTCAAATTGCTTCTTTGCTTCTTTCTCGAGAACAGAAAGCTCTTCAGCTGCATCTTTAAAGCGCTTGTATTCAATTAGTTTTCGAACAAGAACCATTCTCGGATCTTCTTCATCTATTTCACCTACTTCGGCAGAAACAGGAATCAGCATCTTTGCTTTTATCTTCATCAGTTCAGATGCCATTAGAAGAAATTCACCTGCAAGCTCAATATCAAGAAACGCTTTGAAATTCACATAGTCCAGAAAATCTTTTGTAATCTTGTGTATTGGAATATTGTATATGTCGAGCTCTTCCGCTTTTACAAAGTGCAGTAGAATATCAAGAGGACCTTCAAACTCAGAAAGCTTAGTCCAGTATTCTCTTTCCTTTGGTAAAGAGATTTCCTCATCAGAAGACATTTCTGTAATATTTGCATCAACAGGAATGCTTTCGTTTTCTGAAGAATTTATTTCGTTGATATCGTCTGACAAATTAGATTAAATGATAATTCCTTCTTAATGAATTCAACGCGTAATAAGGGAAATTATAAATTTTATAGGTAAATATACTCAATAGCCTTGTAAAATTAAATGTAATAAACGTATATACTTCGGATTGTTTTATGTTTAAAAACATATTTAAAATATTTACTTTAATTAAACAAAAATGTGGAGCTATTTAAGATAAGTTTTGTAAGTGTACGGCTTATAGATGTTCTGGATATATTACTTGTATCGTATATATTCTACAAGCTTTACAATATAATGAAAGGAACAATTGCTTATCAGATCTTTGTAGCTCTCGTTTCTATAGTTTCCATTTCACTTATCGCACAGGCATTAAATTTTCACACATTAGGATGGCTTCTCAGCAGGATCACAGAAATATGGGTTATAACTTTTATTATTTTATTTCAGCCGGAAATAAGAAGGCTGCTTTTGATAATTGGAAATACCCGGTGGACAAAAGTATT
>JBBRMY010000154.1:0-5811 GCA_038230595.1 Ignavibacteria bacterium | reverse complement strand
CCCCGAAGCAACATCGGGACTATCTAGAATATTTGCGATCAGTCCTGAGGAATAAAAAAGTATCAGACAAAATGGAATTGAAACAATTACTGTTGCTACAAGTGCGGTATTAATGTTTAAGCTGACTTTATTATGATCATTAGGCTCATTAGAAACAAAATTCAGAACCGAGAAATAAAATCCGCCTGAAGCAAACTGGGAGAAAATTATATAAACTGCAAGAACCTGATTAAAGACTCCAAGTACCGAAGCACCGTAAGTTCTGGCAATGATGAAATTTATTACTAATCCTGAAACAGCAAGTACGCCTAAGCTTAATACATTCCAGAATACTTCAGATCGGAATCTTGAAGATATTTTCATTAATTAGTATCAGAGGCAAAGTACATCATACTTATCAATGCCTGTAATACTCTTTCATTATTTTGCTTTCCGGAATTCTGATCGGAAAGAACTGAAGCAATTTTTGAAGGATTAAAAATGCCTGCTTTTGATACATTCTTTTCCGATAAGAGTGAACCAACCTCTTTTTGAAAGCAGCCATTTTTTATCCAGCTGTTTATTGGTATTTCAAATCCATTCTTAACATATTTTTGCGGAAGATTATCAGATGCCGGCGGCTTCATATATTTATTAAATGAATTTCTTAGTAAAGTCTTTAGCTTATATGGGTGGAAACGGATATTAACGGGCTGAGAAAAAGCAAAATCAACAAGATCATTATCCATAAACGGTACCCGCTGTTCAACTGAAGCTGCCATGAATTCATTATCACCGCTCATAAACAAATTACCGGTTAGAAAAACTTTGAAATCCAAGTAGCTTAATGCATCTATAAGCTCGAGTCCTTCAAGCTTTTCTGCATACTGAGTATAGACAGCAAGAGGATCAAAGCCTTTTATCTTCCTTTGAATGTCTTCAGAAAGAAAAGAATCTCTTTCCTTCAATCTTATTACTTCCTTAAAGTTGAAAAAATTTCTGTAAATATCAGGATCATCTGCATAAACAAAGCTTTTAAGCTTAAAGCTTAATGGCAACCGGCTTTTACCTGCAGGTAAAGCTGAAATTATTTTTTCGAGAACTCCTTTTCTTACGATCTTTGGTATTTTTTTATAATATTTTGCAGCATTTGCAGCATGAAGAGTCGGATATCCTGCAAACAATTCGTCGCCTCCTGCTCCGCTTAATACAACTTTAAATCCTTTTTCTTTGATAAAGAAAGCAAATTCCTGCATAGCTGTATCGCAAAGTATTCCATAGGGCTCATCCAGATGTTTTTGTCTGCTTTTTATCTCTTTGCAGAACATTTTTTCTGTATAAAGCATTTGATGATGCTTTGCATTATATACTTTAGACCAGCCTTCTGCTTCATTTCCTTCATTGAAAAGCTCTTCGCTGAATGTGATAGTAAAAGATTCAGTAGCGCCGTTTATTTCAGTCGCGGCTGCAAGAACTGCACGGGAATCCATTCCTCCGCTTAATAAAACTCCAACGGGAACATCTGCAAGCAATTGTCTTTTTACAGCCTGCCGGAAAAGTTCAGCAGTCTTAAATTCAGCTTCATCTTTTGAAATAGAAACTTTATTTCTGAAATTTAGATCTGAATATTCTTTTACTTCAATGCTTCCTTCTCTTACTTTTATATAGTGTCCGGGCTTTAGCTTTCTTACTTTTTTATAAATTGTCCATGGATCCGGTATAAAAAAAAGAGAAAGATAAATTGACATTGCCTCATAATCGATCTCTTCATCAAAGAAAGGCAGCGTCTTTAAAGTTTTAATTTCACTTCCGAAATATAAACCGTTATTTAGCTCAGCATAATAAAGCGGCTTTACTCCGAAGCGGTCTCTTGCGATCAGGAGCTCATTTTTTCTTTTGTCAAGCATTGCAAAGGCAAACATACCATTCAGCCGGTTAAGAAAATTAATTCCTTCTTCTTCATATAAGTGAACGAAAACTTCAGTATCTGACTTTGTTTTAAATATATGACCTTTTTTTATCAGCTCAGCTCTAAGTTCAGGTGAGTTATAAAGCTCTCCGTTATAAACTATAACAATGGAACCGTCTTCATTAGTAATCGGCTGATGACCACCTTCAATATCGATGATACTTAGTCTTCTGTTCCCAAGAGCACTTTTATCATCAAAATATTCGCCATCATCATCAGGTCCGCGATGAATTATGCTTTTGATCATGTTGCCAAGATACTCTCTTTGGATAGGAGCGCCTGAATGTAAATTAGTATATCCTGTTATCCCGCACATTATTTATATAGTCTGTCGTTATCCATCATATCCATCCACATTGCAAACAGGAAAAATTGAATGAAGGTTATTCCAAGGAACATAAATGCAGCAAGCGTTTCAAAAGAAGTCAGCTCACCTTTTATTATTTTATCTGAAACTTTAATTAAATAAGGAACCCAGATAATAAATACTATGAAGGCCGCATTGTATAAAAGAAAAAGCGGATGAAAATCTCTGAATAGATATTTGACCCATAGTCTTTTTATAAATGACCTCATTAGCAAAAATGAAATCTTTGGAATAACTTTCCAGACTTTCATTTTTGAGCTTTCACCGATCCGGTAAACAGGCTTAATGGGTACTTCTTTTAAGGTACATAATGCAATGTTAAGCTTGACGAGCATATCATTCGGCATTCCGTAGCTTTTATAAATATCATATAATCTGATAGCGCAAATTGCATTATATGAGATCGCAGTGTAACCGGTTTGTGTATCCGATACTCTCCAGTAGCCTGAAGCTACTTTTGTTAAAATTGTCAGAATTGAATTTCCAAAATATCTTATCTTAGGAATAACAAGCCACGCGCTTCTATGTATAAGTCGGTTTCCCTTAACATAATCTATATCATCATAAATTACCGGATGACAAATTCTTTCAAGCTCTGATGGATCCATTTGTCCGTCTCCTGCCATGACGGCTGTGCAGTCAATATTATGATCCTTGCACCATTTATACCCGCGCGCTATACTGCCGCCAACTCCTGCATTTTCTTCGTTAGTGATAAGGATTATTCTCTGATCCTGTGCATCATTATAAACAGTACTCTTAGTAAAATATTTTATTTCCTCTTCACTCATTTGCTGATAAACAATATCAGCTTCGTTATAAAAATCTTTGTTGATTATCTTCGGCTTAATGATCTGCCCTCTTTTATTATATTGCGGATCATTAATGTATCTCGCAACGATCTCATTTGTTTTATCAGAAGAGTTATCATTTACAATTATCAGTCTGTCAACATAATCCGGCATTGTTTCTATTACTATTCCGATCTGCTGCTCTTCATTATAAGCAGGTATAACTACAGCAATAGTTTTGTTATTTAGCATATAAGGTGTATTATGTTACTGATTAGATTTTATTGTAGCTTTTTGATATGGAGAATCCACCTGTATATCCGGCGGCTGCTTTAGATCCGGAAGCTTAAGCGCATCCATTAGTTCAAGGTACTGAGGAACATATCTTCCGTCATGCCAGTTAAGCTCTTCATCCCAATATCCCGTTGAAAATTCCGGATAATCTCCATAACAATAACTGATCTCAATTATCTGAGGTTTTTTATTTTCATCATAAATGAAATCATAAGCCATTGACTGGAACTCCAGCTTTTTTGAGCAGTCTAATGCGATCTTTACCATTTCCATATCTATTTTGCTTCTGTCAAGATCCCAGTTGTTGCTTCCGGAAGCTCTGAAATCATTCGGACGGTTGAACCTTCTGAAGGCATATGCTCTTCTTCCGGTAACCTGAACTCTTGTATCATATTCATTTCCGGGCAGAAATTTCTGGAAAAGAACATAGTTCTTGCTTACCTGCCAGAAGTTACTTGTATCTTTTCCCTGCATAAAATTTCTAAACTTTATTCCGTAATAACGGCTGATCTTTTCAGGATTATAATTTCTGATCTTTAAATTATTAAAGAATCCCATCTTTTCCTGATAAACTCCTTTACCAAACATCCGGTTTATAATTGCAGCAGCTTCACTTTGCGAATGTATAAGCTTTACATTTAGTGAACCCGACCCTTTTGCCAGTTTAAAGACAATAGGATACTTTGTTTCTTTACTCCACTCGAGAGCTTTATTCTTATCCCAGAAGATCCATGATTGTATTATCGGGAATCCATATTCTTTTAATAACAGATATTGTCTTACCTTATCGTCATAATGCCATGAAGTTGCTATAGTCGGATAGCAATTTATACCCATAGCGTTCTCAATTACAGGTAAAATTGTTAATGCAGTCTGACGCTGATTATCTATATGCCCCCATTTATAAAGGAACAGATCAACATTTTTTATTTTATCCCAGAAGTCAACATCGCTGGAATCAACATCAATAAAATCTATATTATTATATTTTAGTATCTCTCTGTAAACTTCCAACTCCGGGTCTCTTTTATCGTGCCATGCCTTATGGATCGCTACTAACATTAATTCTTAATTTTTAAATTATCTTTTACAGAATATATCATAACATCTCTCAAAGATTCACATCTTGTAAGATTTAAAATATTCAGCAAATGCTCTTCGCTAACAAGATTATTTTTCATTATATTTTTATTGTAAAGTAATCTTTCAGCTCTGTTAAAGTTCATCAGGTTTTTAATAATATTGGAAGAGAATTTTCCAGCAAACTCAGTCCATTTTTTTTCAAGCTCTTTATCATCTGCAATAATCCTGTTTAATGTTTCAATTTCTAACAGAAAGGTTTTTTTTTCATTATCATCTAAGGATCTTATAACAGGCTCTACTTTACACTGATAAAATGGATATAGTTCGAAGGCTAAAGTTTTTTGCTTTGAAATCTTCAATTGCAGACCCATACCTTCATACCAGAAATCAGGCTCATTTCTTTCGTCAAACAGAAAATTTCCAAGGCTATAGAATAATGGCTTACCGTTATATATTTCATAACCGCCTGATCTGTGAGGATGATGACCAACAACTGCATCAGCTCCGCAATCAGCAAAATAATGAAATAAACTTTTTATTCTCAGAGAAGGCAGGTTGTAATATTCATGTCCTCCGTGAAAGATCACCAAAACATAATCTGATTTTTCTCTGGCTTCTTTTATTTTATAAAATGCTGAAACAGGATCGGAAGGATTTGCACCTGGAGAGTTAGCTGAAGCAATTGAAAATTCCTGTTCGCATAGATTTATGATACTGCATTTAATTCCGTCTGCGTCTATAATCAAAACTTCAGAAGCTTCATTTATATTCTTACCTGCTCCGACTGTAGAGATCTTATTTTTTTCACATGCATTTAAAGTATCTGCTAATCCTTCACTTCCATAATCCATAATATGATTATTCGCTAAAGCTGCAACATTAAAGCCGGCGTAAGATAATAAATTAATATATTCAGGTGAAGCTTTAAGCGGCGGTCCTGATTTTTTAATTGGTGCATCCGAGCTTGTTAATGGACATTCAAGATTTACGATACGGAGAGTGCTTTCGGAAATAATTTTTTTGTAATCATCTGATAAAAACTTTGAGTCTGCTTTTATCCTGCCTGTTGGAGCAAAGTCACCGCAAATAAATATAGATGAATTTAGATCAGGCACTTGCAGGATTTGCTTCTTTTTTCTTCACGTAGCTGCAAAGAAATTCGGTGAACTTATCAAATGTAACTTCCAGAGAATATTTTTCTTTGACAAAAGTGACACAATTATCGCTTAACTTTTTTCTTAATGAATTGTCTTCTAATATCTGAAGTGAATACTTAATCATTTCCTCATCACTGTTCGTCACATATCCCTGAACCCCTGATTCCATCT
>JBBRMY010000153.1:0-5811 GCA_038230595.1 Ignavibacteria bacterium | reverse complement strand
CATTTTTCATCGATGACAGTCAGATAAGTAAATCTTTCTATCTGAGCCATTAATTCTGAGCCATATCGTTCTTCTTTCTTTTCATAAAACTCTTTTACATCAGTCTCTATCTTTTCTTTAAGACCGGCTTCTCCTAATGACTGAAAGGTATCAGGAGTAACATCAAGTCTTACAAGAAATGTTCTCTGAACTTCATTTTTTAATCCATCAATATCAGATTCAGGGTAATATTTACCAACCATTGAATCAATTGCCTTTGTTGCGGCTTCAAGAATTTCATCTTTAAGCCTTTGTCCCATTAGAGCCTGTCTTCTTTTCTCATAAATGACCTCTCTTTGCTGATTCATTACGTTATCATATTCAAGCAATCTTTTCCTGATAGCGAAATTATTTTCTTCAACTTTTTTCTGAGCTCTTTCAACTGAGCTTGTAATCATCGAGTGCTCAATAGCCTGATTTTCTTCAAGTCCGATCTTCTGCATAACATTTGCAATTCTCTCTGAACCAAAATGTCTCATAAGATCATCTTCAAGTGAAAGAAAGAACTTTGATGAACCCGGATCTCCCTGTCTTCCTGATCTACCTCTGAGTTGACGGTCAATTCTTCTTGATTCATGTCTTTCTGTTCCTATAATTGCAAGTCCGCCTTTGGAGGCTACATCAGTCCCAAGCTTTATATCTGTACCTCTTCCTGCCATATTAGTAGCAATAGTAACTGCGCCGCCAAGACCTGCATCAGCTACAATCTGAGCTTCCTTCTGATGCTGTTTTGCGTTCAGAACATTATGCGGAACACCTTTCCTTTTTAATAAGCGGGCAATTGTTTCGGAAACTTCAACGCTTGTTGTACCAACAAGAGTCGGTCTTCCTGCTTTTCTCATTAATTCGATCTCATCAATAAGAGCATTATATTTCTCTCTCTTGGTTTTGTAGATAAGGTCATTTTTATCTTCACGAATGCAATCTCTGTTAGTAGGGATTACAACTACATCAAGCTTATAAATATCAAAGAACTCGGCAGCTTCAGTTTCTGCTGTACCCGTCATACCTGCAAGCTTTTTATATAATCTGAAATAATTCTGAAGAGTTACAGTTGCAAGTGTCTGTGTATCTTTCTCAACATGAACGCCTTCCTTTGCCTCAATAGCCTGATGAAGTCCTTCTGAATATCTTCTACCTGATAAAATTCTGCCTGTGAATTCATCAACGATCATGATCTTTCCGTCCTGAATAACATACTCAACATCTTTCTCATAAAGAGAATGCGCTTTCAATAATTGTTGAACTGTATGTAATCTGTCACTTGCTTCAGAATAAACTTTAGAAAGTGATTCCTTTTTGGTTTCCTTTTGCTCAGTAGTCATCGATTCGTCATTATCGATATTCGCAAACTCTGTTCCAAGATCGGGAAGAGTAAAGAAATCTTTTTCTGCTGTTGAAGGAGCAATAAGCTCTCGTCCTTTTTCTGTCAGATCGGTAACGTGTGATTTTTCATCCACAACAAAGTAAAGCTCATCATCAACAATATGCATTTCCTTAGAATTGTCTCTCATGAAATTCGCTTCAGTATCTATCATGAGTCTTTTATTCGTAGGGTCTGCTAAAAACTTTTCCAGACGCTTGTGCTTTGGAAGACCATGATATGATCTTACCAATGCCATACCGGCTACTGCATATTCATCTTTAGTTATCTGTGAAGGATCTTTTGTAAGAATTTTTTCAGCCTGTCCTACATATTCTGTAACCAATCTTTTCTGCGATTCGACAAGCTTTTTAACTCTTTGATTCATCTCATCAAATTTATGAGTAGGAGCATCTACAGGACCTGATATTATAAGTGGAGTTCTTGCTTCATCAATAAGTACAGAATCTACTTCATCAACTATCGCATAAAAATGCGGTCTTTGAACTAAGAAAGCTTTATCTGTAACCATATTATCTCTCAGATAATCAAAGCCATATTCATTGTTCGTACCATAGGTAATATCAGCGTTGTAATTTGCCCTTCTTACTTCCGGCTCCATGTCATTTAGAATTACTCCAACAGTTAATCCGTGAAATTTAAAAACTTCACCCATCCACTCGCTGTCTCTTTTTGCAAGATAATCGTTTACAGTAACAAGATGCACGCCTCTCCCTGCAAGAGAATTAAGATACATTGGTAAAGTAGCTACTAGAGTTTTTCCTTCTCCGGTTGCCATCTCAGCAATTTTACCTTTGTGTAAAACCATACCGCCGATTAGCTGAACATCATACGGTACCATTTCCCATTTCACTTTTTGCCCTGCAGCAAGCCATTCTTTTCCACAAAGTCTTCTGCAAGTATCTTTTACAACTGCAAATGCTTCAGGAAGAAGGTCATCAAGAACTGCTTTTATTGTTTCTGTTAATTCTTTATCAAGTTCTGAAAGCTTATCATAAGCATCATTTCTTTCATTGTGAGGAAGGTCTTCTTTTAACTTCTCGTTAAGATCTGCGATCTGAGTTTCAATAGGGGATACTTCATCATGAATTCTTTGTTTGAATTCTATTGTCTTTGCTTTGAGTTCATCATCACTGAGCTTCTGATATTCTTCATAAAACGCATTAATATCATCAATAATAGGTACTAATTCTTTTACATCCTTATTATTTTTGGATGGAAATATTTTTTTAAAAAACTTTAACATTATTTTAGTTGAATTTTAGGTATAAGTAATGAATTTACGGATTTTACGAGGTAAAATAAACTTATAAAACCGGTATATATTTATAACAAAGGTGGATGATTATTTGTTTCGGGAGAATTATGTGGAAATGCTTTACTCTTTGAATTGAAAGACTGTATTATTATAAGTAATATCCTGAGTAATATTATAAAAATAACCAAAGGAAACAGAAAATGGCAATAATGATAACAAGCGAATGCATTAATTGCGGAGCTTGCGAACCGGAATGTCCAAATACAGCCATTTATGAAGGCGGAGCGAACTGGGTTTTAGGCGGAGATAGTTTCAGTGACGGAGATAAATCTCCTAACGGAAATGATGGATTTTTTACAAAAGATTTTTTTTATATAGTACCTGATAAATGTACTGAGTGTGTCGGTTTTCATGATGAGCCTCAATGTGCTGCGGTTTGTCCTGTTGATTGCTGCGTCCCTGACCCTGCTCACGTTGAAGATAAAGATATTCTATTAGCCAGAAAAGAAAAGCTAGATGGTATTGGCAGATAAGCTTTGATCTTTAAAATATAAACACTTTCAGATCTAAAAAAAGAACCGAATAAAGATTATTCGGTTCTTTTTTTTATATATCTCACAATAAGTTCGCTGTTGGTGTTTTCACATTCGATGCGAATGCATCGGATAGGCTTTAACCTTAACAGGCAGCAAAAAACAACAATCTTACTCCGACTTCTTCCCCTTAACTTCGTTATTTATCTCTTCGTGTATCTTTTTAAGATCGCCTAAATTTTCAATTTTCATTTCATTTCCGGTATCATTCAGATCCTGCGGGTCTTCCTTAATTCTACCTTCAAACAGATCCTCAGGAAAGCTGTTATCATTTATATTGTTTTGAATAACAGTACTATCCTTTTCAAATTTTTCTTCTATCTTTTGCGACTCAGGAACCTCTACATGCTCGAATTTCTCATTAAAAGTTTTATGGTCACCATGAAAATCAATATCCGGATTGCTGTTATCAACGATCTCATTCCCATCTTGATCTTTCACTAAAAAATAATTCCCTTCTGGGACACCCGGTAAAAGTACAGGGTCAGGCTCAGGCTTTTTAAACATTTTTCTGTAACCAAAAATAATAAGTATAAACCCTGCAGTTACTGCAAGATCGGCAACATTAAATATTGGCCAGTTATAAATAGTCTTTCCGAATATCTTTACATCGGGTACGTTTATATGCAAGAAGTCAACAACTCTTCCATAGAAGTAAGGTGCATATCCGTACATAACTCCGTAAAAAGTCCGGTCGATGAGATTGCCGATAGCACCGCCAAGAATAAACGCGAGCGCTAGTCGGAACATGAAGCCTTCTTTGCGGTTCTTCCAGATAAAATAAAATATCATAAAAGTAGCAAAGAGAGTGAACAGGGAAAGAAAAAGCTTGTTAACAACTGTTAATCCGAAAGCCATTCCCGGATTTTCTATATAGGTAATATCGAAGTAATCAAAAACCTTTACTGTAGACTGATAAGACATTCCCGGAATATTTATGTTTAAGAACGGGATCGAAATGCCTTTTACTTTAAGCTTGGTAACCTGGTCTAAGATCACAATTATCAAACTCAGATATAATACTCTCAAAAAATAATTATCCTCTCATTTTTTTACATTCAATGCAATGCTGCGTAATCGGTACAAGCTCAAGTCTTTCGCTCGGAACAAGCGGGCATGAGCGGCATAGATTTTTAGGTACATCGGCACAATCAAGACATATACCATAAGTGCCGTTATCAATTCTGACTAAAGCATCCTGAAGATAACCCAGATATTTTTCATCTCTCTGAACGAACATATAATTCTTTTCTCTTTCCATCTCATCAGTGCCTTGCTCAGCCATATGAGTTGAGTAAGATGAGTTATCACCTACATAATCACCGGATTCATTATCTACCAGCGAGCGCATATTTGCTTTTGCGCTTTCAAGTATCATATTCCGTTCTTCAATAATTATTTCCTTGAAGTTCTTAAGCTCTGAAGCAGTATATCTTGTTTTTTTATTCGGCTTATATCTTTTAAGAGGAAGTACAAGCTCTTGAGGCTTCAGTTGGGCTGCTGCCATTCTGCTTTTGATATTCCTGATATTAACCTTTTTCGGCTTAAGATCTTTTGCTGAAGGAGCTTTTTTAGCAGTAACTTTTTTTGCTGTTACTTTCGCAACAGTCTTTTTAACTGCAGGTTTTTTCGCAGCAGGCTTCTTTGGCGCCGGCTTCTTTGAAGCAGGTTTTTTAGCTGCAGCTTTTTTTACAGCTTTTTTTGGTGCAGCTTTCTTGGCAGACTTATTAGATTTTGCCATATTGATTAGTTAATTACAAAAAAATTTGTTTGAAGCGGTTATGCTTTTTCAATTTTTATCCGGCAAGCTTCGCCGTTTAGATCTGTTTCAAAATAGTCTTCCGTGCTTCCGTTCGAATGATCCAGCTTCATGCATAATGTTTCTGAGCTTATCCTGTCAAAATGCTTCTGCAGCGAGCTGTATGTCCTGTTCCCTGAATCGATATAAATATTTACTTTGTCATTAATATCAAATCCATTCATCTTTCTGAAATTCTGCACTCTGTTTATGAACTCTCTTGTTAATCCTTCTTCTATCAGTTCATCATCAAGAGTAGTATCAAGAGCGATTGTAAGATTTTTATCTGTCTCAACTATCCATCCTTCAATGTTCTGTGTAAGAATTTCTATATCGTCGCGGGATATTTCAAAACCATCCTTGCTAACATAACCATCTGCTTCTATTTTTGCAATATCTTTAGAATCGAATTCTGCGATCACGTTCTGAACCTTTTTAACATCTTTTCCGAACTTAGGACCGATAGATTTAAAATTCGCCTTTGCTTTTTTAACAATTATATCCGAATCGCCTTCAATTATATTAAGCTCTTTTATATTTACTTCATCAAGTATAATGTCTCTTACTTTTAGTATCTTTTCTTTCTGCCTGCTGTCAAGAACCGGGACAAGAAGCTGCCTTAATGGCTGCCTTGTCTTCAGATTGTTCTTAACTCTCATTGCCCGGGCAATATACACTATGATCTGCGCATATGACAGTTCCTCTTCAAGCTCAGTATCAATATTTTCCTCTGCATTCT
>JBBRMY010000152.1:0-5825 GCA_038230595.1 Ignavibacteria bacterium | reverse complement strand
TAGCAAAGCCTGAATGCGCAACCTTTATTCCGACATTAGAATTAAAAGCTCCCGACCATTACGCTGCATGCCCGTACGTAAGTGTTGGGACGATCATAAACTCTGTTGCTACTGAGGCAGAATGATCTAACCTTTCGCATTCAATTTTTTTGCCACTTTCCCTACAGTAAGTCCCTGGACCAGGATCGAGAACGCAACAATTACAAATGTAAGTGTAACCCATAGATCTTTTTCCATGAATGATTTCAAAGAAAGAGCTAAGGCAATTGAAATTCCTCCACGTAAACCACCCCATGTCAATATTAATATTGTCTTAGAAGTAACGTTTGCTCTCATCAGCATACTTTTAGATGGAATGAAAAGTGAAATATATCTTGTAATCAGAAGTACAATAATTGTGATGAATCCGATTAATATATATTTCGGATGAAGGGTTACGAGCAAGAGCTGCAATCCGATCAGGACGAATAAAATGGCATTTAAGGTTTCATCTATCATTTCCCAGAATTTATCTAAATACTGTATGCTTAGATCACTCATCTCATCTTTCCCATGATTTCCAATTATTATTCCTGCTGCAACAATAGCCAGAGGACCTGATACATGTATAAAGTTTGCAAAGGAATACCCCCCCATTACAACAGCAAGCGTCATCAAAACTTCTACTTTATAATTATCAATTTTTCGCATCAGAAAAAAACAAATATAACCTAATACTGTTCCAAATATTAGTCCGCCAAAAGCTTCCTGAGCAAACAATAAAAGTATATCGCTGAATTTAAAATCTGCAGGTGATTCCGCTACCTGAAGAATGGTTAGAAAAATAACTACAGCAATTCCATCATTGAACAGCGATTCTCCTGAAATAATCATTTCAAGAGATTTGCTGATCTTTGAACTTTTTAATATACCCAGCACAGCAATTGGATCAGTTGGTGATATTAAAGATCCGAAGAGAAGGCAGTAAATAAACTGTTTTGGAAGCTGAAACAAAATTAAAAGGTAGTACACTGCAATACCTATTATAAAAGTAGAAATTATTGTGCTGATAGTTGAATATAATATTACAGATACTCTTTCTTTTTTTAAGATTTCCAGCTTAATATGTATTGCGCCTGCAAATAGCATAAAGCTCAGCATTGAACCCATTAAAAGTTCAGTAAAATCGATTTTGCTTAGTAATTCAGTTGCTGCCTGCAGAGACGGGGGATAAATAGCACCCATTATAAACATTATTAATGATGTTAATAAAGCTAATACCATTAACCCTATCACAGGGGGGAGCTTTATAAACCTATAATTTACATATGCAAATACAGCAGCGAGAACAATTAAAGCAGAAAATGTTGTATATAAAGTCATTCTTCAATAAAATATTTAAAAAAATAAATAACGGGTAATTTAGCCTAAGGCTTAATTATTAATCTTAATTCGTCAGTTTTCAGCCTTAGCTTTAACCAGGTTTCGATCTTAGCCTTTTCCTTGCTGCTTTTTTTTCCATTAAAAGAAAGAAATGTCACTACAATATTTTTAATATTCATGTTGTCCATGATCTGAGTAGATGGCTGAATAATTGCACTGTCAAGATCCGGATACTGGATTTTTAATTCTTTATACACCTGAAGAGAAAATTCTTTTTGAGTGTTTATACTGTCTAACTTATTTTTGACCAGATCAGCTTGCTTTTCTTTTTCATTTATTGCCAGAGAAAGCTTTGTTAGTTCCTCGTCATTTGATCTTTTCATGTTATTATTGCTCACTCCTAAATTTGAAAAACCCTGCTTGATATTTAGTTCTGCATCAGCAATGTCGTAAATTTTTAATTTATTTTTAAGAGAGTCTATCTGAAAAGAACTAATTTCCCTGCCTCCAAAGGTAAGAGTTATAACTTTAGCCTTAGGATCAACCTTTTTATTCAGAAGATAATCGTTCGGAAAATTAACTTCTTTTGCAATAAAAGTTTCAACGCTTTTTGTAAAATTATTTTGCTGCACAAGATCATAACCGAAGTAAATGCTTGGCAGCAGAGTTATAATTACCACTATCCAAACAACTTTATGTGAGACAGCATCTTCGCTATGATCTTTAAGAGGAAATTTTAAAAAGCGAACAATTAAAAAAGTTGAGAGTGCAATGAAAACGGTATTTATAATATAAAGATAAAATGCTCCTATAAAATAGTTAAACTGAAAATTAGCCAATCCGTACCCCGCTGTACACAAAGGAGGCATAAGAGCTGTTGCAATAGCCACTCCCGGAATGACATTTCCTTTTTGCTTACTGGACGTAGCAATTATTCCTGCCAGCCCTCCAAAAAAAGCGATCAGCACATCATAGATGCTTGGCGAAGTTCGGGCAAGTATTTCCGAATGAGCGTCGTTTAAAGGAGAAATAAAAAAAAATAATGTGGAAGTTGCCAATGCAGCAATTGTTGCTGTTAAATAATTGTATGCCGATTTTTTAATTAAGGAAACATCATTTATACCCATTCCAAGTCCAATTCCCATTATAGGACCCATTAACGGGGAGATAAGCATGGCTCCAATAATTACAGCGGTTGAGTTTACGTTTAAGCCAAGAGAAGCAATAAATATTGCAAAGATCAGGATCCATAAGTTCGTACCTTTAAAAACAATTCCTTTACTTATAGAACCGATAACTATCTCATATTCTTCCTGCTCATAGTGCAATGATATTTTATTCAGTATATTTTGCATTTCTGTTTAAAATTTATAAAACTCAATAAATTAATATTAAGCATCCTTTATAAAATTAATCTTTCTCATTTAATAATAAGATGTAAAAAGGAAATTATTATTTTGCAGACTCAATTTTGAAATTTTTCTGCTTTCCTGATAGTTATCCTATTAGTATTATTTTAATTGAACTAAAATTTAAGTCATGAAATCCATCTGGAAAGGTGCAATTAGCTTTGGTCTGGTTAATATTCCTGTAAAAATGTTTTCCGGCTCTCAAAGCCATTCTCTGGAACTTGATATGCTGCGAAAAGGTGACCACTGCCAGGTAAAATTTAAAAGAGTTTGCGGTGATGATGGCAAGGAAATCCCTTACAGTGATATTGTTAAAGGCTACAAGTATCAGGGCGGAGACTACGTTATATTGACCAATGAAGACTTTGAAAAAGCAAATGTAGAAAAAACTCATACTATAGATATTGTTAATTTTGTAAATGAAGATGAAGTGAATTCCGTATTTTATGAAAAGCCATATTATCTTGAACCTGAAAAATCCGGCAGCAAGCCATACGTACTTTTAAGGGAAGCTATAAAAAAATCTAAAAAAGTCGGCATAGCCAGATTTGTAATGAAAAACCGCGAGCATATGGGTGTTATAAAGGTTTATAAGGATGCATTAATATATAACCAAATGAGATTTTACGATGAGATAAGAGATCCGGGAGAACTTACAATCCCTGAAGGAAAAGTAACGGCAAAAGAAATTGATCTTGCATTGACACTTATCAAGCAACTGAATGATAAATTTGATGCTAAAGAATTTAAGGATACTTATATTGATGACCTGAAAAAGATAATAGAGCAGAAAGCAAAAGGTAAAACTGTTAAAGCAAAAGGCAAAGCGCCGAAGCCAACTAATACCAAGAACCTTATGTCATTACTTAAAAAGAGCCTGGAAGGAAAGGCAGCATAAATTGAATATCGTTACGACGCAGGAGCGTCGTAACAAGGAAGACGTGATAAAATATTATGAGCTTAACAAAATACAATAAAAAAAGAGATTTTAAGAAAACATCAGAGCCTGCAGGAAAGAAGCCAGTAAAAAAAGAAGCTTCTAAAAATTCAAAAATACCTGTTAAAGGGAAATTAGTATTCTGCGTCCAGAAACATGATGCTTCACATCTGCATTATGATTTCCGATTAGAGCTTGAGGGAGTACTGCTAAGCTGGGCTATACCGAAAGGACCATCGCTTGATCCTTCTGTAAAAAGACTTGCAATGATGGTTGAAGATCATCCGTTTGATTATAAAGACTTTGAAGGAATAATACCTGAGGGAAATTATGGTGCGGGTGAAGTTATCGTCTGGGATAAAGGTGAATATCTTCCAATAGGAGGTGGAGAATCAAAAGAAGAAAATGAAAAGCTTTTGAAAAAAGCATTGCATAAAGGCGACTTGAAATTTGTGCTCTTGGGGGAAAAGATCAAAGGAGAATTTGCATTAGTAAAGATACATAATAAGAACAGCTCTAAAGATAATGCCTGGCTGTTGATAAAGAAAGATGATGAATATGCTTCAGATAAAGATTTAACTAAAAAAGATAAGTCTGTAATTTCAAAAAAGAGCATTGAAAGCATTAAAAGATCCCGCACTAAAAGAGACAGTAAAGAAGATGTCTGGCATACTAATGAATAGCTCAATATATTTAAAACCTCTTCAAAAATCTCTTCACCTTATTCTCATAGCATAAAGCCTATGCTTGCAACTCTTACAGATAAAGCATTTGACAGCAAAGAGTGGGTATATGAATTCAAGTTTGATGGTTACAGAGTAATTTCAAAAAAATATAAAAAGAATGTAGAGCTTGCTTCCCGAAATCTTTTATCATTCAACGAATTATTTCCTCAGATAAAAAAAGATCTGCTCAAGCTTAAGCATAATGCAATTCTTGATGGTGAAGCTGTAGTGCTTGATGATGATGGTATTCCGAGCTTTCAGCTTTTGCAGAATTATAAAAGAACCGGCATAGGAAATATAGTTTACTATGTTTTTGATATACTATGGCTGGAAAAAGAGAATATAGAAAGCAAAACACTTATCGAGCGTAAGGATATTCTCAGATCAATAATAAAAGAAACTGACAACCTACAATACAGTGAGCATATTATCAACGATGGCAAGAAATTATTTGCGCTTACTCAAAAGAAGAATTTTGAAGGAGTAATAGCTAAAAAAGCGGACAGCAAATATTATGAAAATTTCCGTCCAAAAGAATGGCTGAAGATACAAACTGAAAAACGACAGGAGGCACTGATCTGCGGATATACTGCGCCTAATAATTCAAGAAAGCATTTCGGCGCACTTATACTTGGTGTTTATGAAAAAAAGAAATTAATATATATAGGTCATACGGGAACAGGATTTAATGAAGCCGGATTAAAAGAATTATATAATAAACTTCAGAAATATAAAACTAATGTTACACCTTTTGAAAAGAAATTATCTGTAAATAATCCTGTAACATGGGTAAAGCCTAAGCTAATTTGTGAAATTAAATTTTCAAACTGGACGGATGATGGGCATATGAGACATCCGGTTTATATGGGATTAAGAGAAGATAAATCACCTGCAGAAGTAGTAAAAGAAAGTTGAATTGATATAATTTTGCTTTTATTTGCCCCGACCTTTAGGTCGGGGTCTGTATCTATGTCCGATCGGCTTTAGCCGAACCTTCAAAATAATATTTTTAGAATTATTTAATTGTTCTGAGAAATGGATAAATTAATAAAAGTAAATGGCCACCAATTAAAGCTTACTAACCTTACAAAAGTTTATTGGCCTGAAGAAAAATATACTAAAGGTGATCTGATTGAATTTTATGATAAGATATCAAAATATATACTACCCTATTTAAAAGACAGACCTGAATCTTTATTGAGACACCCGGGTGGTATTAACGGACCAAGCTTTTTTCAAAAAGACATGAATGATACTGCTCCTGAATGGGCTAAGACTAAAAAAATATTTTCAGGATCGAACAATGAATATATAAATTATCTTATCTGTAATGATAAGGCAACTCTGCTATACATGGCAAACTTGGGATGCATTGAGATAAATCCATGGTTC
>JBBRMY010000151.1:0-5879 GCA_038230595.1 Ignavibacteria bacterium | reverse complement strand
ATTTGAGCAGGATCAGATCTGGATAATGTCTTCTGCCATCGCATTTAATACCCTTCTTTGCGTTGTACCTTTTTTTCTAATTTTGTTAACGATACTGGGAGTTTATCTAAGTTCCCCTTCGGCAACTGATAGTCTGAATTCTTATCTGACCGGCCTCATCCCTCTACCTCCGCAGTTCAAGGATAAAATTATTTTAGAGCTCATAGACCGTACAAAAGAGCTTTCAACAAATACATTGTTAAGCGGTATTATTGCCACAGTTGCAATGGTATGGACAGTCAGCGGATTATTTTCATCATTCAGGGAAGTACTATATAAAGTATATGGGATTAAGCATGATGTACATTATATTTTTTTAAAGCTTCGCGATCTTTTGCTGGTTGTGATCTCAGTTGTACTGTTCTTTGTTTCAGTATCTTTAACATCAGGATATCAGGTATTGCTTATCTACTCGCATGGTGTTTTTGGTAAAATAATTGAACTTAATTTCCTTTACTCTGTAATACCGATGCTGGCTGCCTATATTATTACGTTCATTCTGTTCTTCATGATCTATACAAGAGTGCCATACAGAAAGCCTCCGTTTAAGGTAGCTTTATTCTCTTCAGCTTATGCTGCTTTGTTTTTTGAAATACTGAAATATTTATTTTCTATCTATCTTCTCAGGTTTGCTGATTATAGCAAGATATATGGAGCTTATGCAGCAATTGTAGTATTTATACTTTGGATTTATTACATTTCAGTTATATTTGTTATTGGAGCAGAATTTGGAGAAATTTTCCGCCAAAGAAACAAGATTATCATTTAATATTCCCATTAACTATTCTAAATCACTTTAAATGGATCAGCGTAAGTTATATAAAACATTAGATCTTATCATTAAAGAAGCGCCAAAGTTTGATTCTGATGATCAGTTCCTGTTATATGTGATTGAACAGATCATTAAAACTGAGGAAGTGCAGATAATCGGCGGAAGATTATGGAAATTAAATCCGCTTAAGGATTCATATACGCTTGTTGAACAGATCGGAGAAATGGGACTTATTGAAGAGAATTATGAGCTTGTTGTTGATGAATATCCTAACTTCAAAGAAGTCGGAGTTCATCGTTCTGTCCTTGAAAGAGAAACTGACAGCTATCTTCTTGAAAAAGGTATACAGCTTTACTCAGCCACAGGAGTAGGGGAAAGATACAGATTCAAAAAAGGTAAGGAAGTTTATTTCTTATACCAGTATATCATTGCACTAAATGCAAAAGCTCTTGATTCCGTACTTCTTAATACTCTGAATATTATAGGAACAACTTTAAGCTCATTGCTTAAATCACGTCAGATAGAATCAAGTGTCAGAGAGAATATTGAAGAGATGGAGAAGGCAAGCGAGATACAGAAAAATATTCTTCCCGACCATGAGCAGTCATTTGGTAATTATGAAATATTCGGAATATCATTGCCTGAAAAAGTTGTAGGTGGTGATTTCTTTGATTATCTCACCTATGAAGATCATGATAAGATAGGGGTTGTGATAGGTGATGCAGCATCAAAAGGATTTTCAGCAGCAGCTCAGGCGCTTTATGTTTCAGGTGCTCTGAAAATGGGTGCAGAGTATAATATAAAGATGACTTCTATGATCACAAAAATAAATCATCTGATATATGATACCTTTCCGTTTGAAAGATTTGTAACGCTCTGCTACTGCGAGCTTCTCACGGACAAAAAAGGTTTGTGCCAGTATATAAATGCCGGTCATAATTCACCTATGTTTTACAATTCATCAAAAGACCAGATCGAGGTCCTTGAAACAACCGGACCCGTTCTAGGTCCGTCACCAAGCCAGAAATATTATACCGAAAGCATAAACTTTGATATAAATGATATTCTGGTACTGTATACAGATGGAATTGTTGAAGCAAATGATGAAGATTTTACTTTTTATGGAGATGAAAGGTTGAAAGCTCTTATAAGTTCTTTAAAAGAAAGTACACCAAAAGAAATATGTGAGCTTATTGTAGAGGATGTGCAAAAATTCTCCGCAAAAAGCAGGTATTCAGATGATAAGACTGTTGTAGTTATAAAGCGTGTAAAATAACGTAAATGTGCTTTAATCTGTGGAATAAATAAGATATTTTATCTGTTATACTATAAAACTAAATCAACTATGCAAAAGAAAATTTTATTCATTCTGATCCTTGGATTTATGATCATCAGCGGAAGCTCATATTCACAGCTTCCCAATGTAAATATGCATCTTATCAAAAATCTGAGTCCACATGCCGGCTCAGGTGGTCAATTTGATTATTCAGCACTCTGGGGATATGTTGCACCGAACGGAAGAGAATATGTAATAATGGGCTGCTACAATGGTACATCTTTTATTGATATAACAGATTCAGCAAATGTTCACGAAGTTGGTTATCTGCCTGCGCAGGGAGCCGGTTCTATCTGGAGAGAAGAAAAAGTTATTGGACATTATGCTTATATAGTTTCAGAAGCAGCTAACAGTAAAATGCAGATTGTTGATCTTCAGTATCTTCCCGATTCAATTCACTATGTTAAAACAACTGCTTTCCCTTTACATTCATCAACTCATTCAATTCAGTCTTATGCTGACAGATATTTATTGCTGAACGGATGTAATTCTTCTTTCGTACAGGCTGGCGGAGTTATAGTTGTTGATTGTATTAATCCTGAGAATCCTGTCTTAAGAGGTAAAGGATTTGCAGCCATCGGTGGAAACACAAATGGTTATGTGCATGATTGCAGAGTTATAGATGATACTTTATATGCCTGCAATATTTATACAGGATATGTTACTGAATATGATATTAGAAACAAGGATTCACTCAAGGCTTTCAAATCATGGCAGACAACTCCAAATCCATTTACGCACAATTGTGCTATGTCAATTGACAAAAAATATTTGTTCACAACTGACGAAACAACTTCACCTAATGGTAAATTAAAAGTCTGGAATATTCAGGACAGACTCAATCCGGTTTTCGTAACAAGCTGGCAGCCAACCGGAATTACAACAGCAACAGTTCACAATGTAGAAGTTTATGGCAACTATGCTCTGATAGCTCATTATGCAGCTGGTGTCAGATTAGTTGATATTACTAATCCGGCCGCTCCTAATGAAGTCGCATGGTGGGATACAAATCCTGCAACTAACAGCAGTACAGAAGATGGTGACTGGGCATGCTTTATGTTCCCATCAAAAAAGATCGTTGCTTCAGATATGAAATTCGGTCTGTTTGTTGTAAAACCTAATACTGCTATTACCGGTATCGGATATGATGAGCCAAATGCATTCCCATCTGAATATACTTTAAAACAGAATTATCCGAATCCATTCAATCCTGCTACTCAGATCGAATTTAGCATTCCGACTAATTCATTTGTTACGTTAAAGGTTTATAATATGGCAGGAAAAGAAATTTCAACACTGGTAAATGATACAAGAGACAGAGGAACTTACAGAATTTCATTCGATGGTTCAAAGCTTGCTAGCGGAACATATTTCTATTCGCTTACAACTGCAGACCATTCAGAAACAAAGAAAATGATATTGGTGAAATAAAAATTTAATTACGAGTCTTCCCCGAATGATTTTATCGGGGATCCCAATCTTGAAACATATTAATTTAAACCTGACAATCCATCGTGATTGTCAGGTTTTTTATTTCCTCCGCCGTTGTTGTTTCGATTTATCGAAACGTCATCAACAGCCATCTGAAGGAATAAAATATTTAATACTCCGACAGTCTTCTTACTACTGTCAGTTTTTTTTTATTCTCTGTTTTAATTGGTTTAATTGTAATATTTTAAAATATAATTAATATTAAATATGAAAAAGTTTTTATTCGTTTTGTCAGTATTTGCTTTAATAGCTTCTTCCAGCATATTTGCACAGCTTCCAAATCTAAATATGCATCTTCTTGGTAGTCTTAATCCACACCCCGGAAGTGGTACTGCTTATAATGCTTTATGGGGATATGTTGCTCCAAACGGCAGGGAATATGTTATTATGGGCTGTCAGTCCGGTACATCATTTATTGATATTACTGACTCTGCAAATATCCATGAAGTGGCTTTTATAGCCGGAATTAATTCAAACTGGAGAGAAGAAAAAACTATCAGTCATTATGCTTATGTTGTATCAGAAGCAGCTAACAGTAAAATGCAGATAATAGATCTTCAGTATCTTCCTGATTCTGCCCATCTGGTTAAAGTAACAAATTTCCCACTTCATTCTTCAACTCACTCTATTCAATCATATGCAAACAGATATTTATTTCTTAACGGATGCAATTCTACATTTGTAACCGGACAGGGAACAGTTGTAGTTGATTGTATTGATAGCATTTAAATCATGGCAGACAAATCCTAATCCTTTCACGCATAATTGCGCTTTTACAACAAATAGAAAATATATTTTTACTACTGATGAAACATCATCTCCTCCTGGAAAGCTGAAGGTCTGGAATGTTCAGGATATAATGAATCCTGTGTTTATAACAAGCTGGCAGCCAACAGGAATAACCACAGCAATTGTTCACAATGTCGAGATTTATGGTAATTATGCATTAGTTGCCCATTACAATGCCGGAATAAGATTACTTGATATTTCAAATCCTGAAGTACCTACGGAAATTGCATATTACGATACTGCACCAACTACTAACTCCGCTAATTATACAGGATGCTGGGCAGTTTATATGTTCCCTTCAAAAAAAATAGTAGGTTCAGATATGCAGACCGGATTATATGTAGTGAAAACAAATTCAACTATTACTAATATCGGTTATGATGCAAATGATCCAAATGGATTTGCGACAGACTACACTTTAAAACAAAATTTTCCAAATCCTTTTAATCCTGAAACTCAAATTGAGTTTAGCATTCCGAGAAATTCAAATGTTACTTTAAAAGTTTTTAATACGCTCGGAAAAGAAGTTTCAACTCTTGTAAATGATAGAAGAGACAGAGGAACATACAGAGTTCAGTTTGATGGTTCAAAGCTGTCAAGCGGAACATATTTTTATACACTTACAACTTCAGACTATTCTGAAACAAAGAAAATGATATTGGTAAAATAATAATTAAAATTCTTCCCGAAGCAAAAAAATAACGTCCCCGAATGCTTTGTCGGGATCCCCTTAATTGAAGTCTTCCCCGAATGCTTTTATCGGGGATCCCAAACTTGAAACAAATTTAAAAACCTGACAGTCCATAGCGATTGTCAGGTTTTTTATTTCCTCCGCCGTTGGTGTTTTAGTTTTGATTTATCGAAACGTTCGAAACGTAAGTTTCGAATAAGCTCCCACCTCTCAAAGACCAACGGCCATCAGAAGGATTAAAACTCACCAATGGCAATCAAAAGGATTTATAAACCCCATCCTTTACAATTTCTTAACATATAGAAACTTTTATAATAAGTATATTATTAGATTATAAAATATACTTTTACTCTAATCGCAGACCAGGTAATCCATACAAACATCATAAAAAGCAAAAAGAAATTCGCTGATATTTTTTTTAAGAATATCACTATGTTATTTGCTTTCATTGTTATATCGATAGTACTTTTCATTATTATAAATCTTTTTATTGATTCTGATGTGTCAAGGAATGCATTCGGGTGGAATTTTATTTTCTCTCAGGAATGGGATCCGGTTAAAGAACAATTCGGAGCCTTGCCATTTGTTTATGGAACTGTCGTTTCTTCTTTGCTAGCTCTTGTTATAGCAGTTCCTATTAGTCTTGGAGTTGCTGTTTTCCTCTCTGAAATAATTACAAAATCTCTTCGAACACCTATAAGCTTTTTGGTGGAAATTCTAGCTGCTATTCCTAGTATCATTTATGGATTTTGGGGAATTTT
>JBBRMY010000150.1:0-6043 GCA_038230595.1 Ignavibacteria bacterium | reverse complement strand
GACACAAGCGGCAAAGAAAGTTATGAGAAGGAAAGAAAGTTTTATGAAAAAAATAATTATCAGAAGCTTGTTGAAATAAAAGATTTTTACAGAGTGAATGATTCACTCGTTATTTACGGTAAATATATATAGCAATTTATTAACACGATGCGGACCTTGTCCGCTCTAGAACTCAAAAGGAGAAAACTTATGGAACTCTGGCAGGAAATGATAAGACAGAGTATTCATTCATCAGAGCAGTTATCTGAACGATTCGGAATAAAAAAAGAAGTAGCGGAGAGGCTTGATGAATTTTTTCAGGCAAGAATAAATCCGTATTACTTATCATTAATACAGTATCCCGGTGATCCGATATGGAAACAGGTTGTTCCCGATGCAATTGAATTAGAAGATCTTGATGCACCTGAAGATCCTCTTAATGAAGATGAAATGAGCCCGGTACCTAATATAACTCACAGATATCCTGACCGCGCATTATTTCTTGTTACATCACAGTGCGGAATATACTGCAGGTTCTGTACAAGAAAAAGAAAAGTCGGTGACTCAAGCAAAATATCAATGAAAGGCTTAGAAGCCGCATTCAATTATCTTCAAGAACATACTGAAATTTCAGACGTAATTCTTTCAGGTGGCGATCCTCTGATGCTTACAGATACAATGCTTGAAAAGATACTGATCAGATTAAGAGAGATAAAGCATATTCAGGTAATAAGATTAGGAACAAAGATGCCATGCGTATTGCCGCACAGAATTACTCCTGAACTTTGCAATATGCTTAAGAAGTATCATCCGATATATGTCAACACTCACTTCAATCACCCATGGGAACTGACTCCTGAAAGCAAGAAGGCTACAGGCATGCTTGCAGATGCAGGAATTCCGGTTGGTAATCAGTGCGTGCTTATGAAAGGCGTGAACGATGATAAAGAAGTAATGAGAACACTTATGAAAGGGCTGCTTGCAATGAGAGTCAGACCTTATTACATCTATCAAGCTGACCTAACAAAAGGAGCAAATCATTTCAGAACTCCTATAAAGAAGGGCCTTGAGATCATGGATTACTTAAGGGGACATATCTCCGGTCTTGCTGTACCGCATTATGTTATTGATGCACCGGGCGGCGGCGGAAAAATTCCTTTACTTCCGGATTATGTAATTTCACATGATGATGATAAGATCGTGCTTAGAAATTTCAAGCATAATATTTATGAATATCCTGATGTTAAGGATGATGAAAAGCCAAAGACAAATTATGTACGCAAGCCGCGTAAAAGAAAGATCAATCCTGAAAAAGTAACAGCAGGAAAAAAAGGGAAGATCGAAGATATAAAGATCCCTGTGATGAATAACAGAATTCAGCCGCGGGCATAGAAATAGATTAGGATAGATACAGTAAAAACCCGTTTGACCGGAAGGACAGATGGGTTTTTTGTTTTATAATATTCAATCCTTTGTATGCAAAGAATGATTTTATCGGGGATCACATTGATCAATGTGTATCATTGTATTATAGAACCTTATTTTGTTTATTGGTTAGACCTTAATAGTATGGAATAAAAAAATAAAAACCTTTTTACCTTATTGTTTAGAATAAGGTAATAAGGTTGAAAATTCATATATAGTTTTCTATTAAGGTTGAGAGCAAAGCGAAATAAGGTTTTTGTTTATTGCATCTTGATATAAAACCCGTCCAGACAATGTTAAGGTGGGTTTTTTTTTATAAGAGTAATAATGTAAGGACAGGTCGCGACCTTTCCTTACAATTATAGTGACCTTATTCCTATCATTTCAGCGATTCATTGCCGGGATTCCTGCTTTCGCAGGAATGACAATAAGAGATTAATTTTCACTGCAACCTTTCTTGATCTTCCACAGTCATAATATGTAACCAGACGGTCAACTAAAATCAAAAACACTATATTTAATACATAAAGGAATAAATTATGAACGCAGCTGAAGCCTTAGTACCACTTTTCGGAATAATATTCACCTTTGGAATACCTGGATTACTTATTTTCTGGCATCTTTACACTAGACACAGAGAAAGAATGAGATTAATAGAAAAAGGATTAAGCCCGGATGAAGTAAGGGCATATTTTGCAGGATTTAATGCAAAAGCTACAAGAAAAAGAGATTCTTACGGAGCATTAAAATTAGGTATCATACTTACTTTTACAGGGATCGGGATTTTTATAGCAAACCTTTTAGAGGATAAATATAATATGCCAGACGGTATGACTTTCGGAATCGTACTTTTATTTATCGGATTAAGCTTTATGCTTTACTTCCTGATAGCAAAGAATGCATTTAAAACTCCGCCGGATACACCTAGTGCATAGTTCAAGCTGTCTTTATTCAAAAGAATTTTAATTATAAAAATATGAGCAGTACTCTAAAAATATTAATAACCCTCTTTTTCATAGTAACTTTCGCCGGCTGCTCGATGTTCAGCAGAAGATACACCAAGACATATACCGGCGAGAACAGGGTAACAGCAGAAGGGAAAAAAAGATTTACTATGGACAACAGGAACGGAAGGATCAGAGTATCCCACACGAATGAAGATTTTATCATAATAAAGTATGATGTCGAAAGAAAGGTGAAGAAGTCAGAGCTTGAAGATGGAAAGAAAACTTTTGATCTCAGGATAGATTCTACCAACGGATATGTAAGATTATCAATAGACGAGCCCGAAGAGCATGGATTTGTTTTCGGAAATTCTTTCAGAGCAAACTTTGAGATCTTTGTGCCCGATGGAATTTCTCTGGAAATAAATAATGTGAATGGAAATCTGATCTTTGACGAGATGGGAAATAATATTACCGCTGATCTTACAAATGGAAGTGTCGACCTTCAGAGCAATACAGGTGTTTCAAAAGTCAATATAGTAAATGGCAGCCTGAATGCGACAATAGATTCTACTAAAGGTATGGAAGTGGATATAGTAAATGGAAGTATCAGGCTGAAAACAAAAAAGAATTTTTCCGGTCTGATAAGCACTGACATAGTTCACGGCAAATTCACTCATGAAGGTATAGACTTTACAAAAATTAAAGACAGAGAAGACAAGAATTCCAAAAGTACAAAAGAATTTGATGGAGCAATCGGTACATCAGATGTCAAGCTAAAATATTCAGTTACTAACGGCAACATTAGCATCATTGCACTTGAGAAACCTGATGTAAAGGTTACTGAAAAAACCAACGATAAAGCTAAATAGATATTTGAATGAACACATTTGATTTAAATATTAATTTGCATAATTTCCTTAGGGGCGGCTTACTTAATCCTGCCCCTGAGATCTTTCGTTTTAATTTCAGCGCGATAGTAGATGCTATCAAAATTGGTTCTGACTCTTTCAGGAACAAAATAACAGGTTTCATTTCAGACAATACAACTTTGCTGCAAAAAGAAAATCCGGAAGCTGATCTTTTAATGCAAACGGGACCTGAAAGCAATCAGGACTTTTCCAGAATAGTCGAGCAGCATAAGGATAAAGCGTTTGCGCTCGCATTGAAGATCCTGAAGAACCGGGAAGAATCTGAAGACTGCCTTCAGGACAGCTTTTTGAAATTATACAGGGCACTTGAAAAAGGACAGTTTGAGAGCAGGTCAAAGCTTTCTACTTACATTTACACTATAGTTTATAATACAGCGGTTGATCATTACAAGAAAAAAAGATCTAAAGATTACAACCTGATATCTATCGACATAAATGACTCTGGCTTTAATGAAAATGATGAGCTTACAGATATATACTACAAAAGCATTGAAGCTGACAGCAAGAATGAAAAGAGAAACGATCCTATGGAGATCACTTCAACCGGTGAGATCGGAGCTCTTGTAAATAAATTTATTAATATTCTCCCGGAACATTATTCGGTTATACTGAATTTATTTTTTATAAATGATCTTTCACACGAAGAGATCGCTTCTATGTTAAAGGTCCCTATAGGAACTGTGAAGAACAGAATATTCAGAGCAAAAGATTCATTGAAAAGACTTATTCAGAAGAAATATTCTGAAGAAGAAATTAAGAATATGATATAGAAATGCAAAATCAAAACGAAGATTACTTAGACAGAATTATAGAACGCGAGTTCAGGCTCGCTATGAAACCGGTTTCCCCGTCGGATTCATTCAACAAAGACCTGATGAAAAGGATCGCCCTTCAGCAGGAATTTGAAAGAGAAGATATTAAAGGTGATAAGCTCGCGAAAAATATAATCGTATCGATTACCGGGATTTTAATAACTATTGCCGGATTAATTGCATATTTCATCCTCAAGTCACCTAAAGAAAATGTAAACGACAGTGTTGTTCTTGAAAGGACAAGTAATTTTTTAGAGATCTTCTCTCTCCGGTTTTTAAATACATTGGGACTGGATTCTGCAGGAAGCATTATACTTGCAGTTATTACTTTAGGAGTAATAGTTATCCTTTATAACAGAATGGACAAGCTCATATTTAAGAAAAGGTAAAACGTGTAATCTATAGGATACACGCTGATCCGCCTATGCTGAATACTTTTATCACAATTTCCTGTGCCCTTCCCTTAACTCTTTCTTGAAACTCTTATCCTTTCTAAATCGGTTCTAATAATAAGTAAAACTTCCTATGTACCGATCAAAAAAATATACTTCCTGCCCAATGCCGGCTTCAGACAAGACCATAAATGTTCTGGTCCTCAATGCATCGCTCAAACATGCAGAAGACGGAATTTCCAGTACAGAGGAAGTTGCAGGTATGGTTGTAAAATTTATGAAAAAGCACGGTAAGGTTTCTTCTGAAACTATACGCCTTGCAGACAAAAACATTCCGGTTGGACTGAAACATAAAATGTCTGACGATGATGAATGGCCGGGAATAGCTGAGAAAATTAAAAAGGCAGATGTTGTGATCTTTGCCACTCCTATCTGGTGGGGACAACGTTCAAGCTTAATGCAAAGAATAATTGAGAGGATGGACGCATTTGATGAGGAGAGCTCGGCAACGGGAAGAAGCGCATTGCTAAATAAAGTAGCAGGAGTAGTTATCACCGGAAGTGAAGACGGAGCTCAGCACGTGCTTGCCTCTATCCTTGAGGTCTTAACATTTATGAACTTTACAATACCTCCGCAAAGCTGTACTTATTGGGTAGGAGAAGTTGGCCTGGATCCTAAAACAGACCGCAAAAGACGCTTAAAAAACAAGGCCGTTCCTGTAATGGCTCAGCATACTGCACGAAGTTTAATGTTTTACTCAAAACTTCTGAAGTTATACCCTATGAAGCCCGAAGTAAAAAAGAAAAAGTAATGGCTCATAAATTTTTTCCTTCTTTCACATATAAATTACAGGTGCGGCATAATCATTAAAGATTTAAATTAATCACCTGTTATTCCGGCATACTTTAGTTGGAATGACAGAACCTTTTTTCTCCTTTTCTTTACCTCTTCTTTGGTATTTAAATCATTCCTAAATGTTGTTAACTTAATCCACTTATCAACCTATCCTAAGCGTGAA
Source organism: Ignavibacteria bacterium (assembly GCA_038230595.1). GTDB lineage: Bacteria > Bacteroidota > Ignavibacteria > Tepidaquicellales > Tepidaquicellaceae > JBBRMY01. The sequence continues at coordinate 541 of JBBRMY010000150.1, read as the reverse complement.
GTCAGAAAATTTCTTAAATCATGAACTTGGTTATTCTTATGCAGATCTATACAGTTCTGACAGATTAAAGCAGCTTTATGAGGATTTTTACCGGTTTTTTGAAGCGGCAAATAAGGAAAAGTATGACCTTTTCATAAAATATCGTGAATCAAAAGGTGAAGGATATTCACCACTTGAACTTTCAACTGTTTTAATTGAGTCCGCTCCATTCCTTTCTGATTTTATCGGCAAGCTTTTCAATGTCGGGAACAATTTAAGTGAATTTGTAAAAGATATTGAGTATCAGAAGGATGTTTACGAATTCAAAAAAGAATTTGTTCAGAGAAAGGTCTTCAGGAAATTTAAAAAAGAAGATCTTGCGAATATGGACTGGGATAAGCTTGATAGCTTCGTTAGCAATATCAAAACGACCATGTTTCCCGAGCTTGATTTCAAAAATGATGAAGAAAAATATACTGCGCACTTTATTTTAATATTATCCGATGTAGAAAAAGATTATAGATGGTTCTATGAAGGAGATAAATTCGCTCCGGAAAATTTT
>JBBRMY010000149.1:0-6094 GCA_038230595.1 Ignavibacteria bacterium | reverse complement strand
TAAAAAAAGATGAACATCTGCTTCTGTTCAAATATATTCTTGATGAATATGTTATAGTTGATAATTACAGGACGGCACAAAGGCTGGCTAAGGATAATTTTTATAAATTCATTACGCTTGACGGAGATATAGTAACGAAGAGCTTTATAAGAGCAGGAAGCAAAACAAATCCTGAAAGTTTACGTTTAGGGAGAGAGCAGCAGATAGAGCTGCTGACCGTACAGCTTGCAGAGTTGGATGAGAAGCTATCGGGACTGAATGCAGAGCATGAAAGCGTATCGGCAAAACATAATGAAATAGACCTGAAAGCTTTTAAGGAAAAGTTTGACAGATTCAGAAAGATATGCGATGACCTGGAAGTTGAAATATCGAAGATAGATTTCAGAAAGAGTGAGCTAAACAAATCGCTGCAATCAAATGATGAGGGATATACATCGGTTTCAGAAATGAATAAGAAGCTGATAGTGGATATTGATGAGTTCATAAAAAATATTGATACGGCAGAAAAGGGACAGACGAATTATGATAAGGAGCTTGGATTTTTAACTGATGAGCTTGAAGTAATTGAGAAGGATTTTTCAGAGCACTCGGCAAGCTATAATCATTTTAATATTGAAGTTACAAAGCTGAGAAATGAGCTGAAAATAGAAGAACAGAATCTTTCGAGAACATCGGGAACGATAGAATATCAGAAGAGAACTATTACCGGAAACAGCGAGACGATATCAAAGAATGAGAATGAGATAAATAATCTGAGCAGTGTACTTCAGGAATTGGCAATTGATATTTCTTCGAAAAAAGATAAAGAAAAAATAGTTGCAGCGGAATACGAGATACAGAAAAAAAGTCTGGATGCAAAGAGAAATGAATATAACAGGATAGACCTTGAGCAGCGTACGAAGAGAATAGAGCTGGATAAGATATCGCAGAGTATGGTAGAGGCGCAGATAAAGATAAAAGAGAATGAGATAAGAAGCGAGCAGTTCAGAGATTATATATTGAAGCAGTATGAACTTGATATAGCGGGCGGGGTGGCGGCAGTAAGTGGTGGAAGTTCGGAAGAAGTTGCGGGAAAAGTTTCGATCGATGAGGTTGTTGAAGGATCTACGGTGGCAGTTGATGAGTCGGGAGAGATAGTAAGTGGTTCTGATAGTAATGAAATTGATAAGACTGATTCAGAAAATATTTTAGAAAATGCATTTGAGACAGACGAAGAATTTGATATTGAAGGAAGCAGAGTACGGGTTAACAAGCTTTCAGAAAGACTAAAGCAGCTTGGCGGATATCAGCAATCGCTGTTCTTTGATTTTGAAACAGAGAAGAAAGAGCTTGAAGAGCTAATAATTCAGAAGGATGATCTTCTGGATTCTGAAAAAGATATCCGAAAGACTATAGAGAGAATTAACAAGGAAGCGCGTGAAAGATTTTTAATAACGTTTGAGAAGATAAGAGAGAATTTCATAACGATCTTTAAGGAGCTTTTCCAGGAAGGTGACGAAGCGAATCTTAAACTAGTCTATGAAGAAGATGAGGATGGGAAATTCAGTGAAGATCCGCTGGAAGCAAAGATAGAGATCACTGCAAAGCCGAAGGGCAAACGACCGACAACTATTGAGCTGCTTTCGGGAGGAGAAAAAACTCTGACAGCTATTGCTCTGCTGTTCGCGATTTATCTTGTGAAGCCATCGCCATTCTGTATTCTGGATGAGGTTGATGCGCCGCTTGACGTTGCAAACCTTGGAAGATTTAATAAGATGATAAGAAAATTTTCGGAGAATACTCAGTTCATACTGATAACGCATAATGAGAGAACAATGGAATCTGTTGACAGGCTTTATGGGGTAACTATGCAGGAGCCGGGAGTGACGACGATTGTTGAGACGAAGTTTAAGGATTGAGGAAGGGCAATTACGAATTAGGAATTAGGAATTACGATTTACGGGTTAGGGATTAGGGGTTACGAGTTAATTCGCCGCTGCGCGGAAGTTTGGGATCCCCGATAAAAGCGTTCGGGGACGACAGAGGATAATAAGACGTTGCATGCAACGTCTCTACAGTTAATAAATATAAAATATAAATGAACGAAACACAAAAACAGTTTCTGGTGTCTTTGATAAATGAACCGGGACCTTCGGGGCATGAAATAAATGTTCAGCGAATCTGGAAAAACGAAGTAAGTAAATTCTGCAAAGATGTTCAGGTTGATCCTCATGGGAATCTGACAGCTGTTCTGAATCCTGAAAAAGAATTTTCTATTATGATCGTTGGTCACGCCGATGAGATAGGACTGATCGTAAATTATATAGATGATAAGGGCTATCTTTATTTTATGAATATCGGCGGAGTTGACCAGACAATGCTTGGAGCTCATAAGGCAAGGATACTTACGAAGAAAGGAATTGTTGAAGGAATTTTCGGACAGAAATCTTTGCATCATGAAGAGGGACAGACCAGAAAAATTCCGAAAAGATATGAAGTTTATATTGATATCGGAGCAAAAAATAAAAAGGAAGCTGAAAAATTAATTACGCTGGGTGACCCTGTAATATTCGGAGAGAATTATATAGAGCTTCAGGGAAAGAATGCAGCGGCGAGATGCTTTGATAACAGGATAGGGATCTATATTGTAGCTGAAGTTCTTCGAAAGCTAAGCTCAAAGAAATTTAATACAAAAGTTTTTGGGGTTTCATCAGTGCAGGAAGAAACCGGAGTCTGGGGAGCAGGAAATATTGCTTTCAGCCTGAAGCCTGATCTTGCAATTGCATTTGATGTTTGCCCGTCAACAGATATTCCGGGAACATCTAAGGAACAATTTGGCGACCTGAAATTAGGCAGCGGACCAATAATAAGAAGAGGCGTTATTGCTCATGCTAAGATAGCAGACCTTCTTATAAAAACAGCTGAGAAGAAAAAAATAAAATACCAGATAGATGTTGAGAATGGAAGATTCGGAACAGATTCGGATCCTATTTCAAAGTCAAGAGGCGGTGTTGCAGTAGGCGGAGTGGAAATACCTACGAGATATCTACATTCGTCGGCGGAAGTTCTGAATCATGATGATGTTGACAACTGTATAGACCTTGTATGTGAGTTTATTTTGTCATTAGAAAAAAATAAGGACCTGCTTAAGTACGATCTTTGAAAAAAGCGAAGTTAAAGATATTTTGTGATTTTGACGGAACGATAACGAAGAATGATGTCTGGATAAATTCTTTTGGAAAGTTTATAAAAGATACAGAAGCATGGGCAAAGATCTGCGATGACTTTGTAAATTACAGAATGTCCGGAAGGCAATGCTGCCTGAAGGAGTTAGACCTGCTTGTTGATTATTCAGATGAAAAGCTTTTTGAATATCTGAAAGAAGAAGAACTGGATGACTATTTTAAGAATTTCGTGGAATTTTGCAAAGAGAATGAGTTTGAGTTTTTTGTTTTGAGTGAAGGGATTGACAGATATATTCATAAGATATTTGAGAATGAAAAATTAGATCTTAAGGTTTATTGCAATAAGATGGTGGTGAATGAAGTTGACGGGAAAGTAAAAGTTACATGTGAGTTCCCGAACGGAGATGAGCATTGCAGATGGTGCGGAAATTGTAAGAGAAATATTATACTGAGCAATACCAATGAACTCGAGGGCGAGATCTCTGTTTATATAGGAGACGGGATAACGGATATGTGTCCAAGCAGATATGCCGATATAGTTTTTGCGAAAAAGCGGCTGGCATCGTATTGCTGGAAGAATAACATCACATATTTTGAGTACACAAATTTTTTTGATATAAAGAAGAAGCTGATAAGTCTGGGAGAAAAGGGCAAGCTGAAGCAAAGACAAGAAGCACGGGTAAGAAGAAGAGATGTTTTTATGGGGGGATGAGGGGTGGAGTTGTTTAGTGGAATGAAGACAGATCTGTGGAAGCAGTGTGTTAAATTTTTAGAACATTTACAGGCCGCTCCTACGGAGCTAAGATTTTTATTATTTATTTTGTTACAAACAGGTCGCACCTAACGGTGCTGCTATGATAATCTGAGACGCAAGCATCCCGTCTCTAGAGATAAGGTTTATTTTCGCCGCTACACGGGATTTTGGGATCCCCGATAAAAGCATTCGGGGACGACGGTAAGTAGAGACGCCATGCTGGCGTCTCAGGGATAAAAGCAGACGCGAACATCGCGTCTCTACGTAATTCTCAAGAAAAATTAATATGCTCATAAAGCTCGGAAATCTTTTTTTTAAATACAGAAGTTATACTCCCCTGCCGTTTGTGCTGTTAATGATAATGTTCATTAATCCAACTGCTAAGAGTATTGTTTCGGGATTTTTAGTTGCGCTTATAGGTGAGCTGATTCGGCTTTGGGCGGTTTCTTATGCAGGCTCTGAAACCAGAACTACATCGGGTGCCGGCGGTACATACCTAGTAACACAGGGACCATATGGGATTGTGAGAAATCCTTTGTATATCGGGAATGTGATAATTTATGTTGGTATGGGAATAATGGCGAACAGTCTTTTTCCTTATCTCCAGATATTTGCTGTTATCTATTTTTTATTCCAGTACTACTGTATTATTCTCACGGAAGAAAGTTTTTTGCGAAGCAAATTTGCTGCTACATATAATAAATATTTTAAAAGCGTCGGAAGATTATTTCCATCCTTTAAAGAGCTTCCATCTGATATCAGATCAACACTTCCATTCAACATCAATGCCGGCTTAAAGTCGGAGAACAGAACACTTCAATCATTTTCAATTACGATTATTATAATTCTGATATTTTATTTTACGGGATTAAGGATATTGTAATTGCTTTTCACTCTTTTTACTCCATCCATTTAATTTTTTCACTTAGGGGAATATTTCTTTTCCCATCTCTTGCAGGATCATCTGTATAACCGAGGAATATCAGACCGAGAACAATATCTGCTGAGGTAAGTTTAAGATAAGCTTTTAATGAATTATGATGAGTCATTCCACCGGTACTCCACATGGAAGCTATACCTTTGGATTGAGCAGAAAGTAACAGATTCTGAATAGCAGAAGATGCGGCGCAAATTTCTTCTAGCTCAGATATTTTTGGATTAGAACCTCTTTTCATAGCAACTATGATAAGATGTGATGCCTTATCAACATTGTGAAGCAGCTTTTCATACTTATCCTGTAAGAAATTTTCAGTAAGAGTATTGTGCTTATAAAGCTCTGCATGATCTTTCCCAAATTTCATTAATGCATCTTCTTTATAAACAAAAAATTTCCATGGCTCAGTTCTTCCGTGAGTTGGAGCCCAGTCAGCAAGTTCAAGCATACCATTTATTTCTTCATCGGTAATTTTTTTGCCATTCATATTTGCCGGCTTGATGGTGCGGCGTGATCTTATAATATCTGATACTTCGTCAAATTGATCTTTCAAAGGATATAATTAATTTTTTAAAATTAATTTGAATAATTTTTTATAGATAGTCTGAAAAATCAGATCATACCGGTATTATTTGCTTATTGTAATTGAATATTTAAATTGAACTTAAATGATTAATTTTCATTAATTATACAATTCATTCAAGCGACAAGATCAATTGAGTCAAAAGATCTATATTATAGCAGGAGAAGCATCGGGAGATAAAAATGCTGCTGAAGTTGTAAAAGAACTTCAGAAACTGCATCCTGATATTCAGCTTTTTGGAATAGGAGGAAGAGAACTAAAATCATTAGGGTTAAAAGCGATCTATGACATTTCTCAAGTAAACTATATAGGATTTACTTCTGTAATTAGAAATCTTAAGACAATAAATAGCATTCTCAATGAAACGATTGATAATATAATTGAAACAGCTCCAGATATACTGATACTTGTTGACTTCCCGGGCTTTAACCTGAAGATAGCGAAGAAGATAAGAAATAATTTTAAAGGGAAAATAATATATTATATATCACCACAGCTGTGGGCATGGCATGAGAGCAGGGTTAATATTGTACGCTCAGTTATAGATAAGATGATAGTTATATTTCCTTTTGAAGTTGAATTTTATAAGAAGCATAATATAGAAGCAGAGTTTGCAGGACATCCGCTATATGATCTTATACAGAATTTTAAGAAAGACT
>JBBRMY010000148.1:0-6102 GCA_038230595.1 Ignavibacteria bacterium | reverse complement strand
CCGGCATACCCTTAACGATTAAACTCACCCACGCCAACGGCTCGGTTGACGAGTTTGCCGCCAACCACACCTACAACGACGGTCAAATCGGGTGGTTTGTGGCGGGGTCGGCGTTGAACCTCATTAAGCAGAGCGTGGGGGTATAAGTTGTTGCTCAGTATAAACGAATAAGAATACGGCCTGATGCTTTGAGAAAGTGTCGGGCCGCATGGGTTTATATAGGATTTGGCTTGGTCAGATGCTTTGATTATCATTGTGTTAATAAAAACCGCTCGCTCCCAAACCTATGGCTTTTCTTGGAAAAAAAGAGTTGGAAAACCTATTGCCGTCCTGTATTGAGGACTATAATGTAAACCATATTGACAATGTTGCCTATGAACTGTGCTTAGGAAATGAAGTCTATTTAACCGACTCGACATCAGGTAAGAAAGAGATACTTGACGACAAAAACTCTCAAGTTGTTATCAAACCTGGTCAATTCGCACTGTTGTTGACGCAAGAAACGGTAAAGTTACCCGTCAGCATTCTTGCATTTATCTCAATCAAGTTCAGCCAGAAGATCAAAGGACTTGTCAACATTTCAGGCTTTCATGTTGACCCAGGTTTTAACGGAAAGATCATCTTCTCAGTTTATAATGCCGGGCCTACCACCATTGTTTTAGATAAAGGAGAACCATATTTTATGATATGGTTCAGTGAACTAACGAGTGATTCAGACCCTTACAAAGGCAGTCATCAAAACCAAATTAAAATAAGTGCCAAGCATATAACCGACCTACAAGGCGAATTGGCATCTCCCAATGCGTTATTGAAGAGAATAAAGAAAAATGAGACTCTATTGACTAACATAAAATGGGCGGCTGGCATCCTTATTGGTTTGGCAATAGCTATTATTTTGAAAACCACTTGGGATTACTCTAAATTCAATGAAGGCTACAATTTAGGCATTAAGGAGAATCAAGCAAAAGAATTTATTCGTAAGTCAGCGAATGAGTACAATATTGACAGTGTTATCACAGCAAAAGTTGACAGTATTCTGAAACGTAAAACAAAATGAAACACGGAAAACAAGATGACAGTTTTTTCGACGATGTTTTTCCGAAGAATGAGCAACTTCCTCGAAAGTTCACTGTGACGTTTGAGGCTTCGGAGATAGGTGATAAAAAAGCAGTGAAGGTAATATTAAATGATACAGTTCAAATTGGTGATATTATTGATGATAACGCCTATGAAAACGACTATTACCGCTTTCACGATATATTTCATTACACGTTTGCTGTCATGTTAGGTTGGTCACCGTGTGCAAGAGCAATGATCAAATGCAAACGAAAGAGCAATCCGATAATTGACAAAATAGAAGATGGTGCAAGAGCCGCGATAACGGAGGAAGCAATTTCATTATTAATCTTTAACGAAGCCAAAAGAAACAGTCTCTTTTCCCACAAAGCGTCTGTTTCAAGAGCGACGTTAAGACTCATTAAAGCAATAACTGAGCCCTATGAAGTAAAGACACGTAGCATGAAGGAATGGGAAAAAGCTATTATAAAAGGGTATGAGGTTTTCCGAATGCTGATTCATAATGAAGGTGGGAGGGTAAGTTTTAATGGAATTAGTAAGGAAGTTCACTACCTATCCTAACATCCATTCTTGTTGACTAAAATAGCCGAATGATTTTCTCTATAAAAAAGAAAAAACCAACCCCCAGTGTAGTTTTAGATACCTATTGGCGATTTGCTACACTTAGGCAAGACATATTTTTTGAAAAAATAAACGGTGATTCCGTATTCAAAGATGCCATCTTGCAAAAACATAAATTTACGAATGCATATAGAGCATCTGATCGGGTAAGCCAATATCTGATAAAAAACGTACTATATAGTGGAAGCCAGGACTTTGTAGAAGTTTTTTTCAGAACCATTCTCTTTAAACTATTTAATAAAATAAATACTTGGGAATTGTTAGAGGATGAATTAGGGGAAATTTCGATACAGAACTTTAACTTTAAACACTATGGCAAAATCTTGTCGGCGGCTGTGGCTGCATCCGAAACCATTTATTCTGGTGCATACATTATGGCATCGGGTAAAAGTAGTTTTGGTTACGAACGAAAGCATGAAAACCATTTGAGTTTGATCCAACTAATGATAGACGAGTTTCTACCAGAAAGAGTTTTGGAAGCCCGTAGCTTGGAAGACGTTTTCACATTGCTTAAATCTTACCCAACCATCGGGAATTTTCTGGCGTTTCAATTTACTATTGACCTGAACTACTCCGCCAATCTGACATTTAGCGAAATGGATTTTGTTGTACCGGGGCCAGGAGCTAAAGACGGAATTCGTAAGTGTTTCATCGACTATGGAGATTATTCAGAAACAGATATTATTAAGTACGTAACCGATAGTCAGGAATTGGAGTTTAGCCGATTAAATCTTACTTTTAAGAATCTATGGGGCAGACCTTTGCAACTGATCGACTGTCAGAATATCTTTTGCGAAGTTGATAAATACGCTCGTGTTTACTATCCTGAAGTGAGTGGTTTATCAGATAGAAAACGAATTAAGCAATTATACAAGCCCAATCACGAACCAATTCGGTACTGGTATCCACCTAAATGGGATATTGACACCAAAATGTAATAAAGCGATGAGAAGAGAAAAAAACGTATTTATCAGTCATTACAGTAAAGATGACCATCACGTTCAGAGGCTGAAAAAGCGTTTGTTAGCAAAGGGTTTTAAACTTAGAAATAGTTCTATTGATAGCATTAAGCGGAACAGAAAAAAGCGACCTTTAGCTACGAGAAGAGCCACATTACTATCGCCTATACGGATAAAGCATTTATTAAGCCTTGGCATCCGTTGGGCTGGTACGTTTATCTGTCTGATTGGCAAAGAAACGCATACCCGTCCTTGGGTCGATTTTGAGATCAAGGAAGCCCATAAGCAGGACAAAAAAATTATCGGTATTTATGTACACGGTGCTAAAGTAGGTACACCACTTCCAGCCAACTTTCTAAAATATGGCGACTCTCCATTTGGGTGGAATTCAACAGATAAAATCATTGATGCCATCGAAAATGACACAGCATACGAGTGGGAAAACCCTGACAGTAGCATCAGTAAGCCATTGTTTAATGTCAAAACCGTGAAGTGCTGATGTACTACTCCTATAAAATGACGTATGATTATGGATTTGCACCTAATCCGTTTTGGGGAGTATGCTCGCTATCTACCTGTAAACCTACTATTCGTAGAAAAGCAGTAATAGGCGATTGGATTTTAGGTATAGGGTCTGAAGAGATGGACTTGACTTACAAAGTAATCTATTTGATGAAGGTGACAGAAAAACTATCGTTTTCAGATTATTGGTCTGACGAAAGATGGCAATCCAAAAAACCTACACTAAATGGGAGTCTGATCACAATTCATGGTGATAATGTTTATTCTAAAGATGAGGCAGGACAATGGCAACAGGCAGTATGCCAGCATACTCATCCAGATATATCAATGCGTCAGAAGCACATCGTAAAAGACACAGGAGGAAAGTTTGTGCTTCTGTCCAATCATTTCTACTATTTCGGTGATGCTTGCTTTGAAATTGATGATGAATATAAACCTATATGTAGCGAGGTACGAAGTCATCGTAAATTAACTGAGGCCAAAGAAGTAGAATGTTTTGAATCATTTACGAGGTGGGTAGCTAAAAATTACAAAGTAGGCATACATGGTGATCCGATTGGTTGGAAAGAGTACAATCAATTTGAGTTGGTTTTTGATTGGAGAAATTGATACGCGCAATGGAATATTCCTCCCCGTTAACAATATATGTTATTTGGCATCCTGATTTCAAAGACGGAAAACGTTACGCCGATTTGATTTATCAAACCTTCAATAGGGATACTGAATTTGCACTCAAACGGAATTTAAACATACCAGTTTTCTACCGAACAGAGCCTAATGAAAATACTGGCGCTCCTATCTCCATAGACTATAAAGAAGCAAAACGTAACGCTATTGTAGTATTGGTTGATGAAGAACTATATCTTTCAGATAGCTGGAATAGTTATGTTAAGAATGAAATATTAGCTAAAATTCAGGACGAGCCTGATTACAGGTTGTATCCAGTTTCATTGATCAAAACTGCTTATCAGCTGGCAAACGGCATACTATCAAAATTCCAGTTCATGAAAGTTGATAATATTAGAAACGAAAATAAAGAGGTAGAATTTTCTGAACGCTGGCGGTACATTCGTAGTCGATTATTACATGATTTATCGAGACTAATGTATAAGATTGACTCAGTGGGCAATAGCATTGAGAATAGGCATAACAAGGGCTATAATGCTTTGCCTAAACCACCTATAAAACTGTTTATAAGCCATGCCAAAGCCGATGGCTTGGGTTTAGCTAAAAGGATACGTAACTATATAGTCGAACAAGAAACCCAATTGGATACTTTTTTTGATACGAATCAAATTGCTGAATCCTATCGGTTTGATGAACAGATTCTAAAGGAATTTGATGAAAACTTAGCTGTAATCGCCATTTTGACAGATGCATACGCTACTCGTGAATGGTGCAGATTAGAGATTAGTACTGCTAAACGTAAAAAATGCCCACTGGTAGTGGTTTTGCACATCGAAAAGGGCGAGATCAGAAGTTTTCCTTATTTAGGTAATACCCCATTGCTTAAGTGGGCCGAAAATTTACAAGACATTATAGATTTGGCTCTAGTCCAGGTCCTGAATGCCCGCTTCGCCAAAGAAAGTCTTAACGAGCATTTGAAACTTTATAGTCTCGATACAAAGTACCAATGCATGATTTTTAGTAGTCCACCTGAAATGTTTAATTATTTGGATATCCTGGCCGAAGACAAAAAAGACCGGAAGATAGGGTTGGTCATATACCCTGATCCTCCGCTCGGCACAGAGGAACTAAAAATTTTGGAGGAAACTATGCCAGAAGTCAAGTTCACAACGCCCGCTCACTCTTTCCAATATTTACCATAACATGGAAAAGTTTTTGCATGAAAAGCAAATAGCCATCTCGATATCGGAATCGGAAGAAATAAGACAGTTAGGCTATTCGGATACACATACCAAAGATGCCATGATTGAGTTCGCTCGTCATTTACTGATTCAGGGCGCGACCCTTGTCTATGGAGGTGATCTAAGAGTAAGAGGATTTACAGAGTTATTCGCCGACTTATCCGAGCAGTACCGCTTAGACAACGAGGACACATTTCCGTTTATCAATTACTTCAGTTTTCCGATACATCTTAACATCACAAAAGAGCAAGAGGTTGAATTTAAAAGCCAGAAAGTAAAGGTCATTAGGGTGAAGCAAGAAGCAACCTTAAATGTAAACCCCACAACGTTTGTCGAACCCAACTCTTCTAAGAATAAATATGTTTGGGCAAAAAGCCTAACGAAAATGCGGCAAGATATGAATGACGCGATAGTCGCACGGGTAGCTACAGGAGGGAGAAATTTTGATTATCTTGGCAAGTATCCAGGTATTATACAAGAAGCAAAAATATCTCTTGAAAGTAGAACACCATTATATCTGATTGGTGCTTTTGGTGGAGCAACACAGAAAATGATTGACGCTATTATTAAAAGTAAGGATGTAATAAACCCTGAATTGCCTTTTTATAAGAGTACTGAAAATCAATTATTCAGAGAATACTTCAATGCCCGAAATGTGTCCGATGAAATTGATTTTAGCATACTAAATAAATTTTTCATAGGTCTGAATATCGGTGATTTGAACAATGGACTGGATATAAAGGAGAACCAACGATTATTTACAACATCTCATATCCCAGAAATGGTCTTTCTGGTTTTAAAAGGATTAAGGCAAGTTTTGAGGTAGAATGTATTTATTTTAGAACCATTACATTCACGAAACGAACCTGAAAAAACAGGGGATGCTGGCCCTGACCTTTGCCAACCCCGCCGAATACGACAAGGTGCAGGAAGACGACGCGATTGACATTATGGGCCTGACCACCTTTGCGCCCGGCATACCCTTAACGATTAAACTCACCCACGCCAACGGCTCGGTTGACGAGTTTGCCGCCAACCACACCTACAACGACGGT
>JBBRMY010000147.1:0-6103 GCA_038230595.1 Ignavibacteria bacterium | reverse complement strand
TCCACGGTCAGTCTTTGAAAAGAAATCAAGATATTCCTGAACAGCATCATTTTTAACAAGCGGCATTCCTTTCCCATCCGGCAAAGGCTCGGTAGTTTCTTCTTCTGTATATTTGTTCAGCTTTTCAACATCGATGGATAATCTTTTTGCAAGCTTAAAGCCGGAGCTTTTTTCATCTATGTTAGATTGTGTAGAGAAATAATCCTGAACTATGCTAGTTGAAAGCTCTTCATAATCTTTTCTCCATTGGTAAGTAGAAGGCGTTTCGATCGTTCCCTGGCTAATACTGAGCAGATCTTTTAAAGCTGCTTCAAAAGAATTTTTTGAATCAAGATCCTGGAAGGCTTCATTGTATGATAAAGCTTTCTGATACTGAGTGAAAGCGCTTTCAAGCTTTGTATAAACTTTGACGGAGTCCTTAGCCCTTTGTTCTGCTAAACTTTTTCCGGTGTCTTCATCTGCTCCTGAGCAGCCGGAAAATAGTTGAGATAAAGAAAAAGCTAATACAAGCATTACAAAAGCTGAGAACACTTTTTGAGATAAAAGCGTAATTGACTTTTTGTTCATTCTGTATAGTTTAATTGATAACAAAATATATTACTTAACATAGGGAAAATCAAGTGAAATATCATGTGAGAATACCTATTAAAAGTAAACAATTTTGTGCAAAATAAAAACGCCATCCAAATTGAGGGGACAGCGTTTATCTTATTTTACTTATTATGTTGGAAAGAACGAGTACTACACTTATTTAAAATTTATTGTATATGAATAGCTTTTTCCGGAATATTCCAGTCCGGTCCAGAGATTTAATGAGTTAATTTTCTTTGTGATATATGTATTTAGATTCTTGTTTTTGCTTTGAACATCTGAAATACTGATCTTACCATTTTCATTAACATTCATTTTGCAGGTTACTTTTCCTGAAAGATCCTTATTGATATAAGAAATATAAACAGGCGAGCTAAGTTTTTCTCTGATTTCATTTGAGATCTGATATTTAAGATCTTTTTCTTTCAAGGGGTTTGAAGTGCCTGCATTTGCTGTGATAGAAACTGATGTAATTACTATCGCAAAAAGTAAAAATATTTTTTTCATTTTAGTTTGAGGGTTTTGTTTCGTTACATATTCTTTAGTTAGTTATTCGTAATTTAAAATATTAAGTTTCAATATTTCTGAAATACCTCTGAAAAAATGGAAAAATATTATCAATTTACAGTCCCGCAAATAAATTCGCGCCAGCGTATAGACAAATATATTTCAAATTTTATTGAAAATGTTTCCCGCACAAAGGTGCAAAAAGCTATTGATCTTGGCTATGTAACAGTTAATGGTGACCTGATAAAATCAAATTATCTTGTTCGTCCTGAAGATGAGATCGAAATAGAGCTCGACCTTCCTGAGAAGCAGGATATACTTCCGGAAGATATACCTCTTAACATTGTTTATGAAGATAAATATCTACTGGTGATTAACAAGCCGGCGGGAATGGTAACGCATCCGGCATATAAAAATTACAGCGGCACCCTTGTTAATGCTATTTTATTTTATTCGCAGAAGAAAAAAGATTCTCTTTCTGATCTTAATGGTTTCGAAAGAGCCGGAATTGTGCACAGACTGGATAAAGATACTTCAGGACTACTTGTAGTTGCTAAAGATGAAGTGACTCACAGAAAGCTTGCCGAGCAATTTTTTCATCATACAATTGAAAGAGAGTATAATGCAATTGTATGGGGAAAGTTTAAGGAAAAATCCGGAGTTATTGACAAGCGGCTAGCACGTGATAAGCGCGACCGAAAAAAAGTTGCTGTTACTAATAAAGAAGATGAGGGGAAAGTTGCCGTTACTATGTATGAAGTTCTTGAAGAGTATGACTTGCTGTCGTTAATAAAGCTAAATCTGAAAACCGGAAGAACACATCAGATAAGAGTTCACACAGCTTATACCGGTCATCCGGTATTCGGAGATGAGACTTACGGAGGCAGGGTTCCGCATTCTGTAAATCTTTCAGCAACTCTAAAAGCAAAAATAAAAAATTTACTTGAGATGATGCCCCGCCAGGCACTTCATGCCCGGGTACTTGGATTTTATCATCCTCATTCCAACGAAAAAATGCACTTCGAAGCTGTTCTTCCTGATGATATGCAGGAGGTTTTAAAAGAGTTGAGGTAGTTGGATATAATACTTTCGTTGCGAAAGCAACGGACAAGTTTCCGCCGCCGTTGGTGTTTTCACCAACGGCTATCTGAAAGAACCGAAGTGTATTTGAAGAAACTGCTAAATCCTACTTCGGCTTCACCAGTGGTGATTCGCCCATGATCTCAAGATGATTTATTTTTCCACCAAGATGTGATGTCCATGCCATCATTCCGTTAACTCCAGCAGCTAATAGAAAAAATATAATCACAATATATACCGGCAAATGATTTTTTCTGTAAACGATCAGTAATACTAATGAAATTATTCCTACAACCATTGCTGCTTTATAACTCAAGTCAGCAAATTCCTGATGCGGTGAGATCATATCCTCATTCACACCACTAATTCCTTCAACGATCTGTCCTGATTTTTCGCCTGAATTAAAAACTACTATAGTGACTAATGATGTAAGGAGCATTAGTATAAGTGCAAGCTTCTTAATTTCATCGCTTCTTCGAACGACTCCATACAGCAAAACAAAAAGAACTATTCCGGTACCAATAACAGGTACATGATTTGTTAGAATATGAAGATAAGCTGAATTTGGAATCATGATGAGTAAGTTAATTTTCTGATAGTTTATATTATGAAATTAGATTTAAAATTACAATTTGAAAAATATATTGTTACTTACAGTTTTTTATAACAGGGAGAAGTTTGTTCAAGCGAGAAACAGTATGTCTCAACTTAATATAAGGTAAACTTTTCACATCCAATCTGCATTGTAACACTTAAACCTCTTCGTTATCTTACAAATTATTATAATTTTATCAATATTTATTTTTAAATGCGACTAAAAAATTTCTTTCTTCCTACTATAAAAGAAGAGCCTGCAGATGCAGTTGTCATTTCTCACAAATTAATGATCCGAGCCGGAATGATACGTCAGCTTACTGCCGGGGTATATTCTTATCTTCCTTTCGGTCTCAGAGTTTTTAAAAAAATTGAAAATATCATTCGTGAAGAAATGAATGCAATAGGGGGACAGGAATTTTATCTTCCTGCTCTTTCTCCTGCCGAACTCTGGCATGAGACCGGCCGCCTTGAAGATTATGGCGACACAATGTTCCGAATCAAGAACCGCGATCTTGTTCTGGCTCCAACCCACGAAGAAGTTTTTACTTCTATTAGCAAAGTTAATTTAGTTTCATATAAAGATCTTCCTCAGATCTGGTACCAGATACAGTCAAAATTCAGAAATGAAACTCGTCCGCGCTCAGGTGTTTTAAGAGGACGTCAGTTCACAATGAAAGATGCTTATTCCTTTGATTCAACTTGGGAAGGGCTTGATGAGTCATACAATAAGCATTCACAGGCATATAAACATATATTTACAAGATGCGGACTTAAATTTCACATCGTTAAAGCCTTCAGTGGAGCAATGGGCGGTAGCGACTCCGAAGAATTCATGGTGGAATCAGCAGCCGGAGAAGATCATATTGTAATTACAGAGAATTGTGAATATGCATCGAACATTGAAGTTGCAGTTTCACATTCGGAAAAAGTAGAAAGAAAAAATTCAAACCTTTCACTCGAAGAAATTCATACACCGGGCATAGGAACTATCGATCAGCTTGGAGAATTTTTACCTGACGTTGACAGAACAAGGCTTGCAAAATCAAGAGTGTTCATTAATGGTGAAGATGTTATCCTTACACTTGTTTGCGGAGATGATGAAGTCAGCGAAACAAAGCTTCAGAATTATTTCGGACAGGGAATAAGATCTGCGCATCCGGAAGAATTAATGGAAGTTGCCGGTGCAGAAGCCGGTTCAATAGGTCCTGTGAACTTTAAGAGTGGTAAAGTAAAGATCATTGGTGACCTAAGACTTGAAGATGCTGATGAGCTTGTGAGCGGTGCATGTAAAAATGATTATCATTTTAAAAATATTGACCTGAAACGTGATGCAAAAGATATAGAATATAAAGACATTAGAACTGTAAAAGAGAATGAGTGGACTTTAGATAAAAAAGATAAAATTAAAATTGTTAAATCAATAGAAGTCGGACATATCTTTAAGCTAGGTACAAAATATTCTGAAGCATTGAATTCTGTTTTTCTCGATGCGGAAGGGAAGTCAAAGCCGGTCATCATGGGAAGTTATGGTATTGGAGTTGAAAGAATTTGTGCTGCATATATAGAACAGAATTATGATGATGCCGGTATTATTTTTGAAGGTGAAATTACTCCTTTCCAGATCCAGCTGATATGCGCAAATACAAATAAGGAAGATGTTGTTGCTGAAACTGAAAAAATATATTCTGAGCTTATCATTCAGGGATATGAAGTTCTGTATGATGATCGAATAGGAATAAGCGCCGGTTTTAAATTTAAGGACGCAGATCTTATCGGAACACCGATTCATGTTATCATAGGTGAAAAAAATCTGAAGAACGGGAATATAGAAATTAAGCATCGCCGCTCAGGAGAAAGATCGATCATTAAAAAAGAAGAGCTGCAGGGGTTTTTAGCGAATGCGTTTTAATATTTCCCCTTTTCTTTTTTAAGTGGGTACTGCAGAAATAAAATTTGTAAAGACGCATGCGTTTCAGTTAAAAGAAAGTATCACCGCATTTATAAAGACAAGGTATGCCTTGTCTTTAGATTATTCATAACTAACCCTAAAATAAAATTGAACAAACAAATACTCAAGCTTTTCAGAACGAAAATGGTTTTAGCTTCTTCTTCACCTCGCAGAATTGACCTGATGGACAAGCTCGGATTTGATTTCAAAGTGCACATAGCAGATATCGATGAAGTTAAGGACGATTATGCCTCACCTATAAAAATAGTTAAGATCAACACTTTAAAAAAATCCCGTTCAGTTGCGCTTCACTATAAAAAAGAAGTTGTGATCGGAGCAGATACTATAGTATCACTGGGAAACAGAATCCTTCACAAGCCTGAAAGTTTAGCTGAAGCTAAAAAGCATCTGAAAAAGCTGAGCGGAAACAAGCATTCAGTTTATACAGGCTTTAACATCATCAATACATCA
Organism: Ignavibacteria bacterium; assembly: GCA_038230595.1. GTDB lineage: Bacteria > Bacteroidota > Ignavibacteria > Tepidaquicellales > Tepidaquicellaceae > JBBRMY01. The sequence goes on along the minus strand of JBBRMY010000147.1, from coordinate 909 downwards.
AACGGAAAAGAGATCTATGATTATGATAAGACAGTGGTTGAATTCCGAAAGCTTGGCGATGATGAGATAGACTATTATGTTAAGAATCACAAGGTGCTTGACAAATCCGGTTCATATGGCATTCAGGATGAGTTCGGAAGTCTGTTCGTAAAAAAGATAACTGGAGATTTTTATAATGTAGTCGGCTTGCCTATCACAAAGCTTTATCTTAATCTGTTAAGGATATTATAAAGCATGTTCAAAAAATATAAAAAGAAGATACTACTGTCTGCTGTTTTCGGAGCATTGATATTCTTAGGCTTCAGTATTTATGCAGATTTTGATAAGCTTCTGGTTTCACTCGGAAAATTTAACTGGTATTATTTCCCGGTTATACTCGCACTTTCCTTTTTGAACTATGTTGCCAGATTTTACAAATGGGAATATTACAGAAAGATAATCGGAGTAAAGCTGAGCACCGGAAGAAGTTTCCTTATTTTTCTATCAGCATTTGTAATGAGCGTTACTCCCGGAAAAATGGGAGAAGTTATAAAATGCTACCTCATAAAAGATGAAACCGGAATTCCTATCAGCAAAACTGCGCCAATAATTATTGTCGAACGTCTTACTGATTTTATCTCCATAGTAATAATCTGCATTACAGGTGCTTTTGTTTTTAATTATGGACAGGCTTTTATTCTGATCAGCGGAATAGTCTTTATATCAGGAGCATTATTGCTAAGCTCAAGAAAAATTTCCTTAAAATTCATTAATGCCCTTGAAAGAATTAAGTTCATATCTAAATATATTCACAAGATACATGAAGCTTATGATAGCATTTATAAGCTTGTACAATTAAAAGAGCTTCTTATAGCATCACTTATGAGTCTTGTTGCATGGACTTTTGAATGTACAGGATTTTACTTAGTA
>JBBRMY010000146.1:0-6169 GCA_038230595.1 Ignavibacteria bacterium | reverse complement strand
TTCAATCCTTCAACCGGAGATGATGAAGTAAGCTTATACGTTATCTCAGGTGTAATGCCAACTGTAGAACCACCGGTAGCCACTGTTGGACCTGTAGCTTCTACTACATCTGATTCACCAAACCTCGGAAGAGTTGGTTTAAGACAAGGTACTTCAACACTTGCTCCATCATTAGTAATAGACGGAATAAGAGTAGCTGAGCAATGGTCAAATATTTCTGCTATCAATACTATTTCAACTATCGTACCTGATCAATTCGTTCTCTCACAGAATTATCCAAACCCATTCAATCCAAATACAAAAATAAACTTCGCACTTCCTGTTAGCGGATATGTAACTTTAAAAGTTTATAATGCACTTGGAAAAGAAGTTTCAAGCCTTGTTAATTCAAGATTGGCAACAGGAACATATTCAGTTGACTTCAGCGGAAGCAATCTTAATTCAGGCGCATATTTTTACAGACTTGAGCTTTCAGGCGAGAACGGAAAAGTATTCTCTGAGCAAAAGAAACTGATGCTTGTAAAATAAATATAACCTAAATAAATATTTTGCTCGTTCCAACGCTCCAGCGTGGGAAAGCTAAAGCCCCGAAGAATTCCTTCGGGGCTTTTTTTATATCTTTATATATTCATGTAGAGACGTATATTTACGTCTCCGAAAATAACTGACTTTCTCCGTTGTTGGTGTTTTCACCAACAGCCATTAGAAGGTTTGATATTCCTATATTTCATTAGACGCCATGAATGGTGTCTCTACATGTTTATGATTATTGTCTCCGCTGTTGGTGTTTTCACCAACAGCTATCAGAAGGTTTGATATCCCTATATTTCATTAGACGCGATGAATGGTGTCTCTACAAACTCCATTCGGTAACTAAACTCCATTCATTTTACATTAATTTAACATAAGTCATACACAGGGATTACTGTTTATTGCTATACTTATTTCAATTATATTACCCCTCAGATTTAATTGATCAGTATATTTTTATAATAACTAAAACAAAGGAAAACTCATGAAGAAAATTACTTCTTTATTAATGCTTACAATAGCATTATTTATTTTTAAAACTTCATCAGCGCAGCTTTTATTCGTTGAAGATTTCAATTATCCTGTAGGTGACAGTCTTGGAGATCATGGCTGGGTTTATAATTCAGGTGGTACAGTAAATACTTTAAAAGTAGTTGCTCCGGGCTTAACATTTCCTGGTTACGGTTCTTCAGGAGTTGGAAACTCAGTAAGATTATTCAGTACAGGTGAAGATGCATATAAAAATTATACAACTCCGGACTCATCAGGATCACAATATGCATCATTCATGGTAAGAGTTGATACAGCAAGAACTGGTGATTATTTCTTTGCTTTGATCTCTTCAACCTCTGCAACTAACTATACTGCACGTGTATATGCAAAAGATTCAGTAGGTTTAGTTTCATTTGGTATTTCTAAAGGAACATTAGCATCAGGACAAGGTTATACACCTTTTAATTATTTACCGGGTGTAACATATCTTCTTGTTGCAAAGTATACTTTCAATCCATCGACATTAGACGATGTTGTCAGCTTATATGTATTCACAGGAACAGTTCCTGTTACAGAGCCGCCTGTACCAACACTCGGACCTGTTGCGTCAACAGCTACTGATGCAACAAACCTTGGAAGAGTTGCAGTAAGACAGGGAACATCAGCTTCATCACCAACTTTACAAATTGACGGTATAAGAGTAAGCAAATCCTGGAGCAATATTGCAACAGGATTAGTTAACACTTCAACAGTTGCAAGCACATTCAAACTTTCACAGAACTATCCGAATCCATTTAACCCAACTACAAAGATCAGTTTTGCATTACCGGTTAGCGGATTAGTAACATTGAAGGTTTATAATGCTATCGGAAAAGAAGTTTCTAATCTTGTTAATTCAAGAATGAATGCAGGTTCATATACTGTTGATTTCAACGGTGCAAATCTGAACTCAGGTGTTTATTTCTACCATCTTGAAATTGCAGGAGAAAATGGTCAGGTCTATTCTGATCAAAAGAAATTGATGCTGGTGAAGTAAGATCTATTTTTGATTTACGTTCCGAAAGCATCGGAACGAGTTTTTAATATTATTAAAGCCTGTCTTGAGAAGATCGAGACAGGCTTTTTTTATTTTACATTTTAAAATATGTAGAGACGCGATTCATCGCGTCTTGGTAATTGAAGGTTGTAGAGACGTAAGATCTTACGTCTCAAGAAATGAAAGGAGTAGAGACGCATATTTGCGTCTAAAGATAACACTGACCTGACAGGTTATTTTTCCTGTCAGGTTGCATTTTTAAAAACACCGTAGAGACGTAAGATCTTACGTCTCTAAAAATAATGGATGTACAGGCGCGATTCATCGCGTCTAAGGATAACACTGACCTGACAGGTTATTTTTCCTGTCAGGTTGCATTTTTAAAAACACCGTAGAGAAGTAAGATCTTACGTCTCAAAAAATGAAGGCTGTACAGACGCGATGCTCGCGTCTCAGGTGCCACTCCGCCGTTGGTGAAAACACCAACGGCGGAGTATTATTGTTAATGCACTGGACCCCCAATAGAAACATTCGGGGGAATTTAATAGATGTTTAATTTTGTATATGCTAAAAGCAGACGCGATGAATCGCGTCTCTACATTGAATAATTCGTAATCCGAAATTACAATTTCTTCAAAATATCTTTAACTATTATCACCGAATGCTCCCTGGAATTTTCAATAAACAGCTTATCGGTCTCCAATCCGCTGCAAATAACGCCGGCGAGGTAAATATTCTTGCGGCTGGTTTCGTGAGTCTTCTTATTGAAAACGGGGCAATGGTTCCTGATCTTAAGACCTGCATCTTTAAGCAAGTCGAAATCAGGCTTGTATCCTGTCATAGCAAAGACGAAATCATTGGGAATGACTGTCTTCTTGCCGGTCTTTATATCTTTTATATGTATACTTGTGTCAGTTATTTTCTCAACCTGCGAGTTGAAATATGCCTTTATTGAGCCCTCTTTAATTCGATTCTCAATGTCCGGCTTTACCCAGTATTTTATGCTTTTTTTTATCTCCGAATACTTGATTATCATCGTAACTTCTGCTCCAACCCGGTAAAGCTCAAGAGCTGTATCAACTCCCGAATTACCCGCACCAATCACTGCCGTTTTAGTGTAGGCATAAGGATGAGGTTCATCAAAATAATGTCGCACTTTCTTAATCTCTTCTCCGGGTACATTCATTTTGTTAATAGTATCATAAAAACCTGTTGATAATATTATAAACTTTGTTAGGTAAACACTTTTATCTGTTATAATTTTATATAAGTTAGCTTCTTCTGTTAAAGAATTTACTTTCTCGTATGTATGAACGTTAAGTTTGTAGTGATCTGCAGCCCTTCTGTAATAATCTAAAGCTTCTTTGCGAGTTGGTTTTACTCCATGAGATACAAAAGGAATACCACCGATCTCCAGCCTTTCTGAAGTCGAAAAGAAGGTCATGTTAGAAGGATAATGGAAGATAGAATTGACGATACATCCCTTATCAAGAATTAGGAATTTCAAGCCGGCTTTTTTGGCTTCAATTCCACAGGCTAATCCAATAGGACCTGCTCCAATGATAATGACATCGTATGGTTTCATGGTTTTATTTTAAACATGATTTTGTAGGGGCGAATAATTATTTGCCCAATTGGAAATCTGATGTAGGGGCGATGACCCTGAGGGTACCCCACGAATCGCCCGCACAAAACCTTTACACTATTTTGTCATCCCGGAATTTATCCTCGAATGTTTTTGTCGGGAATAAGCAGGGATCCCGAACTTCCGCGAAGCGGGTAAAAAGCAACCTGACAGGAAAAATAACCTGTCAGGTTAATGGTTTAAGGCGAAAGTTTATTCGCCCCTACAAAAACAACATTCAGTTGTCTGGTGGTGAAAACACCAACAGCGGTGGCAATGATATTTGTATTTGCTTTTATTTGCCCCGACCTTTAGGTCGGGGTCACTTAGACAAAATACCGGCTTTAGCCGAACCTTTATTATGAATTGATTAGGCTAAAGCCTGAAACAAAAAATCTATATCCGACCTAAAGGTCGGGGCAATTAGAAACGTTATTTAAATATGGTGGCTGTTAATAAAAACATCAACAACGGATAGAATTTTGTCATCCCGGAGTTATTCCCACACTATTTTGTCATCCCGGAGTTTATCCTCGAAAGTTTTTATCGGGGAAAAGCAGGGATCCCGAACTTCCGCGCAGCGGCGAAAAACACCAACAGCGTAGGCAATGATATATGTATTTGCTTTTATTTGACCCGACCTTTAGGTCGGGTCTCTTAGGCAAAGTACAGGCTTTAGCCGAACCTTTATTATGTATTGATTAGGCTAAAGCCTGAAACAAAAAATCTATACCCCGACCTAAAGGTCGGGGCAATTAGAAACGTTATCTAAATATGGTGACTATTGGTGCCGTCCCGATTAATCGAAACTAAAACACCAACAGCTGAGGCATTGATATATGTATTTGCTTTTATTTGCCCCGACCTTTAGGTCGGGGTCATTTAGGCAAAGTACCGGCTTTAGCCGAACCTTTATTATTAATTGATTTGGCTAAAACCTGAAACAAAAAATCTGTACCCCGACCTAAAGGTCGGGGCAATTAAAAACGTTATCTAAATATCGTGGCTGTTGGTGAAAACATCAACAGCCGATAGAATTTTGTCATCCCGAAGTTATCCCCCATACTATTTTGTCATCCCGGAATTTATCCTCGAATGTTTTTATCGGGGATAAGCAGGGATCCCAAACTTCCGCGAAGCGGCGAAAAATCCAACAGCGAATAACATGCTGAGGCAAAAGCAGACGGGATGAATCACGTCTCTACAAAGTATTGCTGTATAAAACCTTACAGCTGACTCACCTGTATCATATTCACTGCAGCGTCCTTCATCGAAGGAAAACGCGACACAAAAACAATCCTGTCGCCTTTTTCAAAAAGCTTATTATCTAAAATTTTCTTTTTTATGCTTTCTTCCATTTCCTTTACATCATCAATCGGGTCCATAAGCAGCGGCTCAACACCCCATACAAGCTTCAGCTTTTTTAAAGTTGACTCTTCAAAGCTAACAGCCATAATCTGCGCACTCGGTCTGTGATTTGAAAGCAGCATTGCCGATATCCCGCCGAGAGTTACAGTAATTATAACCTTTGCCTTCACCCGCACTGCTATCATAACCGCCGAATTGCAGATAGTATGTAAAGTATTTTCCGGCGAATCTTCCACAAAAATATCATTGAAAAAAGTTGAAGGCTTTATCGTTTCAGTCTTCTTGATAATCTTTTTCATCGTCCTCACAGTTTCAATAGGGTATGCGCCCGTAGAAGTTTCTGCAGAAAGCATCACACAATCAGTTCCGTCAAGAATTGAATTTGCAATATCGGAAGCCTCAGCCCTTGTCGGAGTCGGCGCTTCTATCATTGATTCCAGCATCTGCGTAGCCGTTATAACAGGCTTCGTCTTTTCATTACATTTTTTGATTATCATTTTCTGAAGCAAAGGAACATCTTCAGTAGAAATTTCCACACCCATATCACCACGAGCTATCATTATCACATCAGCTTCTTCAATTATCGCATCGATATTTATTATAGCTTCGGGCCGCTCTATCTTTGCTATCACCTGGGCTTTTTTCCCCTGTGATTTTATGATCCCTTTCAGAAGCTTAATATCATCGGCAGTTCTTACAAAGCTCATAGCGACAAAATCAAAATTATGCTCCATGCCGAAAGCAAGATCCTTAAAATCTTTTTCAGTAAGAGAGGGGAGACTGAGCGCAGTGTTCGGAGCATTGATACCCTTATGCTCTTTCAGAATTCCGCCTGTAACAATCCTGCATGTTATCTCGCGCTTTGCCGGATTCACAGAAGAAACTTCAAGCTTTATATTTCCATCGTCAAGAAGAAGAACTTCACCTTCTTTAAGATCCTGAATAAATCCCGGATACGTAGTTGAGATCAGGAATTCATCACCTTCAACATCATCGGAAGTAATTCTGATCTCATTTCCTTCGGGAAGAAAAATCTGCCCGCTTTTCAGCATACCAACCCGTATTTTCGGACCCTGAAGATCCTGGATAATAGCAACCTTCCTGTCTGAAATTTTACA
>JBBRMY010000145.1:0-6191 GCA_038230595.1 Ignavibacteria bacterium | reverse complement strand
TTCTCTCCCCCCCATTATATTAACTGAATATTTTAAAATATATAATCCAATGTTAAAATATATCAAGTAAAATATTTAATTGGAATTACGATTAAAAATACATTATGTTTTTAGAGATAAAAAATTAAAGATTATTTTGAATGTTAGATTGGGATTATCTTAAACTCATATTTAAAGATTATCAAGCACCAATTACTATCTTTGGAGCTCTATTGGTTTCATATGTCAGTCATGTTTTTTTTAAATGTAGAGAAAAAGCAAAAAGGAAAAGCGATATTAAAGAAAAAAAAGAAATAATATATTACTCTTTGATGTATTTGCAAGGAGGATTAATAAAGCAATCGGAAGTATTCGCGGATGATTTTAAAAGATTAGAAGGCCAAGTAAATGCGAATGATATTAAAGCATTTGCTCTTCATATTAAAAAAACTATTTATTCGCCAATTTTATATAATATTTCTACGGAAGATTACTTCAATTGTTTTTTCGACAAAAAGAAATATTCTAAGGAATCTGTAATAAAATTAAATGAATTTATTGATAAGATTTCATCTTCAAAGGATTTTGCGAAAATGATTCTAGATGAACAAGAGACTATTAACGGAGCTTTTGATGATTTTAATAATTCATTAATTGATGTTGTAAAATTTGTAAATGAATTGGGTTTAGAATTTAATCTCAATCCAACTACATTTAGTGAAAAATTCTTCCAAATGTTTAATATATTAAAATCAGATAATAATTTTGATAGTTATATTAAAAAGCTTGATATCTTAATAGGCGAATACACAAGTGGTAAATTAAATAATTCGGATCTCACAATGGAACAATTCAAGAGAATATTAAATCATCAGGAAAACATTAAAATATTAATTCATAATTTGATGTACAAAAAAAAATTACTCTTTGATTTTTTAAGAAAAATTAATTTAAATCTTATAAAATTTACTTTAGTTGTAGATTATACTATTAAGATTGGATACACTTCTCAAAAATATGTTGAGTTTTCAAATTTTTTTAAAGGACCAACTTTCGATTATGAAAAATATTTGGAAGATATTTCGCAGATAGATACAACTGGGAAAATCATATAAACTAAAAATTATTCTCAAATGAAACAAGCAGTAATATTAATTGGAATTCCAGCCAGTGGAAAGTCTACTTTTTGTAAAGAAAAACTTTTTAAAACCCATATTAGAGTTTCATTAGATGTACTAAGTAATAATCCACCTTTAACTAAGCGAATTAAGGAAGATAAAATTATGAAAGCTTGTATTGAATCCAAACAATCATTTGTAATTGACAATACTAATTTATCTCAATATGAACGAGAAAAATACTTTAAAGCTGTTAAAGGAACTAGATTTAAAGTATTCGGTTATTATTTTAGTTCATCCTTAAAAAATGCAATCCAAAGGAATAAAAAACGAAGAGGAAAAGAGAAAGTACCGGCTAATATAATTGAAGGATTTTTCAAAAATAGAGATATACCAAATAAAAAGGAAAAGTTTGATTATTTATTCAAGGTATCAATACGAAATAATAAATTTCTAATAAAGAAAATGTAATTTTCGAATCTAAATCTGAAAGTTTGGATATGCTTTTTTTACAATTATAATTCATAGTAAAATATATTCGAAATCCTTCAAATACGATCTGCCCCCATTCAACATTGCTACCGAAACTTTTTCGCCTGAATTTCCGTTTAAAACCTTATAAAATACTAACCATATAAAAGTATAGTAAAAATCTATAATTCCTTTATGATTTCAATTATACAATAATGACTAACTCACTGGACTTGTTTTTATTCTTTGGCGTTCTATTGGTTGTACATTTTATAGTTTTAGATTTTAGTAATGTATTCAAAACTATAAGGCTGATTTCAACCGATAATCCCTCTGCTGATTTTAGAATTAATTCTCTTATTCTACCTAGAGAAAGGGAGGGCTGAGGGAAGTTGTTGTGGCAATGAGGGCATAATAACACTCACCTGACAGGTTATTTTCCCTGTCAGGTCGCTTTTAAATATCACACCTCCATCTCCATCAAATAATCATGTATCATATATTTCTCAAATGGATAATGATCCAACCGAATATTTCTAAAACCGTACTTTTCATAAAAGCCGATCGCCTTTGTATTATGTTCATTGACATGCAGTTCAACAATGCTTCCTCCTGAATTCTTTATTATCTTTATTGCTTCATCGAGCAAAACTTTTCCAAAGCCTTTACCATGATAATCAGGATCGATATACAATTTATTTATGTGATACCGCTCAGTATCTTTTATTGTGAATGATAAATAACCAACCGGCGTTTCGTTCTCTGATATTAAAATATATTTTTCTCCCTCATTCATTTGCTTATGTAAGCCTTCGACAGAATAAATTCGAGACACCATATAATCTACCTGCTCCTGCCCGATATTCGGAACATGAGTATGATTCCAGGCTCTGACAGCTATCTTCTGAATCGCAATTGCATCATCTTTGGCCGCATCTCTTATTTTAAAATCCATGTGATTGTTTATAGTGTTAATTTATTTTACGAAGAGATTATTTTTAAGTTAAAAATAATTGATATGAATATTCCCCCTCCTTAGAAAGGAGGGGGCGGGGGGAGGTTGATACATCACAAAGGCGGTGTATCACGGCCTAATCTTTTATTCTTTTTAAAAAAAAGTACAAGTGAATAAAAGAATTCAATTTAAGTATGGGCATCATGAATATGTCGCTATGGAATACATTGAGACGCAAATATGCGCCTCTACTCGTTTATAAATAATACTCTTATTAGATATTTATTACTCTCCGTTTTCCGCATTTTACATCAATAATTTAAAATTTTTCTTTGCGGCCTGATAACGAAATATATTCTGCATTTAAAAAATGCGAGCTTATTGCGAAAACTCATTACGAGAATTTTCCGGTCGGATCGCTGCTTATTCCACGAGCCAGGCGGAAATACGTTTATGCAATTTATGCCTTCGCCCGTTATGCAGATGATATTGCCGATTCTGATAAAGCCGGAAATGTAAAATTCGATAAGCTTAATGATTTTGAGAAGGAGCTTCTCAAATCAATTGACAATGATATAGAAAATTTAGAACCGGAAACTGCATACATTTTTATTGCTCTCAATGCTGCAATGAAAGACCTCGGAATTCCGTCCAGAGAATTCAGTGATCTGCTTATCGCTTTCAAACAGGACTGTATCGTCAGCCGCTATGAAAGCTTTGATGACCTGATTAAATATTCAGCATACTCAGCTAATCCCATAGGGCATCTTTTACTTTATTTATTCGGCTATAATCCTGAAAAAGATGATGAGCTTTTCAGTTACTCTGATCGAATATGTACCGGTTTGCAGCTCATAAACTTCTGGCAGGATGTAAAGCCTGACCGGGAGATTGATCGCATCTATATTCCGAAAAATGTTATGGATAAATATTTTTACACATATGATGATCTCGAAAGCGGTAAAGAAGATGACAGATTTGTAAAAATAATGAAGGAGCTGGTAGCTGAGACAAGGAAGCATTTTGCTTCAGGCAAGCCGTTGATAGCTCGACTTAAAGGAAGGTTCAAGCTCGAGATAAAAGCAACCTATGCCGGCGGCAGCATCATACTCGACAAGATCGAAAAAATTAATTACAAAGTTCTCTCTCAAAGAGTAAAGTTATCTAAAAGGGACAAGCTGAAAATCCTGATTAAAATGTTCAGAAAGTAAATATCAATTACGAATTACGAAATACGATTTACGAATTAATAATTAAAAAAATTATTGTCATCCTTGCAAAAGCAGGTATCCCTGACTTCCGCGAAGCGGCGCAAACTTGTCCTTTTTCCTGCCTCTCCGCCCCCTTTTTCACTAAATAACTATATTACTCTTTTCTATTTTACCCATGCACTTTAATGCGTATTTTAAATAACATGAAAGATACACAGGCAGCCGAAAATAAGGACATTACTAAAAAAAGTAAAACAAACTTTCTTTATTCTTTTTCCCTTCTTCCAAAGGAAAAGAATATCGCTATGAATACTGTTTATGCTTTTTGCCGCCGTACAGACGATATTGTTGATGACGAGACCGATACTGCTGAAGTTAAATATAAAAAGATACGCGAGTGGAAAATAGAATTTGAAAATGCATTAAAAGGGGAGTCGAAATATTCTCTTCTTAATCATCTGAATAAAATTATTCATCAGTTCAATATTCCCATCGAGCCATTCTTTGAGCTTATCAAGGGAATGGAAATGGATCTGCAGAACCAGAGATACAAAACCTTCGAAGAGCTTTATCAATACTGTTACTGTGTTGCTGCAACTGTGGGTCTTATGTGTATTGAAATATTCGGGTATAAAAATAAGAATACCAAAGATTTTGCTATCAACCTTGGAGTTGCCCTCCAGCTTACAAATATTCTCAGAGATATAAAAATAGATGCCGATAACGGCAGGATCTATCTTCCGAAAGAGGATATGGAAAAATTTAATTACAGCGAGCAGGACCTTCTTGAGAACAAGTATAATGAATCATTTATTCAGTTGATGAAATTTGAATGTCAGCGCGCAAGGGATTATTATACAAAAGCAGATGAATGCCTTTCAAAAGAAGATAAAGGAATGATGTTTGCGGCAAGGATCATGCAGCATATTTATTTCCGCCTTCTTGAAAAAATAGAAAATATAAATTACAACGTCTTCAGAAAAAAAGTAAAAGTCTCCAAAGCCCGAAAAATATATATCACCTTCGGAGTATTCTTTAAATACAGGTTGCTCTACAATAGGGCGTAGAGATAGATTGTAGAGACACGATTTATCGTGTCTGCTCCCTCCGTTGTTGGTGTTTTCACCAACAACCATTTCACATGAAATATATTTTCAAAATTTGTCCAAAAAAATTGTAATCATAGGCGGAGGTATCGCAGGCATTTCATCTGCAGTTTTTTCTTCCGAACTCGGATTCGATGTCGAATTATACGAAGCCTCTCCCAAGCTCGGCGGCCGCGCTTACAGCTTTTTCAACAGCGAACAAAACTCATTTTTCGATAACGGACAGCACATCCTCGCAGGCTGGTACGAAAATACTCTTGAATTTTTCAGGATAATCGGTTCACTTCAAAAATTAAATTTCCAGCCATCTCTCGATATAAATTTTTATAACACTGAACAGAAAAAATTTCATTTAAACATTCCTGCTTCAAAGCCGCCACTGAATATTATCAAGGGCATTTTCTCATTCGACTCTCTCACTTTAAAAGACAAATTATCATTCTTAAGATTTATTCCTTTCATTTCAAAAGCTAATCCGTCAAAAGCTAAACATATAAAAGACATTCCGGTTAGTGACCTTTTCATAAAATACCGTCAGACTGAAAATCTTATAAAATATTTCTGGGAGCCTTTCCTGCTCGCTGTTTTTAATGCAACACCTGAAAATATCAGCTCGGCATTGTTATGGAATATTCTGAAGACAGGTTTTAGAAATAAAAGCAGTTCAAGCCTGCTCATTCCTGACGTCAATCTGAATGAACTTTATATTGACGATGCAATTAGTTATTTCAAAAGAAGTGGCATTCAATTTAAAACAGGAATTAAAGTCCGGAAAATTGAATTTAATAAGCATAAAGACTCAATCGTTGCTACAAATGTTACCCAAAATGTTAAATGTATAATTCTCGATAACGGAGAAGAAATTTTCGCAGATGAATTCATTTGCGCAGTCCCTTTTTTCCGGCTTAAAGAATTATTTGCCGATGACATTTATGAGAAGTATTTTAAGGTTACAGAAAGCTTAAGAACATCGGCTATTACTTCAGTTCATTTATTTTTCGAAGATGACATTCCTGAGCAAATGCTAAGCTCGGAGAATTTCGGAATGAACGGCTTAATAGGCACAAAGGTACAATGGCTTTTCAAGCGAAGCAAAAGGCACCTTTCTTTGGTTATCAGCGGCTCGGATTTCCTTGAAAATATTACGGAAACGGACAGTAATATTATTTTAAGTTTATGTATAAAAGAACTATCTTTGTGCTTTAAAGGATTTGACAAGCTTAAGCTTAAAAGTTTTAAGGTAGTTAAAGAAAAAAGAGCAACATTTTTACCGGAAGTGAATTCAGAAAAATACAGAATTAGCAGCACAGGGATCTTTGAGAATCTATACTTAGCAGGTGATTGGACTAAT
>JBBRMY010000144.1:0-6265 GCA_038230595.1 Ignavibacteria bacterium | reverse complement strand
CTATCTGGTTGTTAGAATTCACAACCAGAATATTCTTTACATTTGAAAGTACTTTCTCATTATTCAATTTTATTGATGGTGAAAATTTCTTTTATAATGATTTTGCTTATCTCCTGAGCTCTTGTCATTACCATATCATGACTTCCGTTTTCAATGACGTAATCACAACTCTTGATATTTCTTATTGGAAAAACTTTATCATTTGTTCCGTGTATATGCACAATATTTTCTTTATTAAATTCTTTCCTTTTCCAATCAAGAGCAAATCTGAATGCACTTTTTATAAAAACACTATCTGTGTCTTTAAGCATTTCCTTGAATCTATTCCATGCTTCTTCATTGCTTGTATCTACTATAATACGCTTAATTACCGGAGCGCTTTTTTTTATTAATGCAACGGGAAGTATTTCATTAATCCTTAATCTTCTTATCAATTCTAGTGATAAAGGCATCTCTTCTTTACTTTTAACACTAGAAATAAGGATCGTCTTTTCTACATGAATAAGCTCTCGTAGCTCCATTGCAAAAATTCCTCCAAGAGAAACACCTATAAGAACCGGAGGATTTTTTGTTTCGATCTCCTTTTTAATTTTATCTAAATAAGCTCCAAATGTATCATTCTTCTCCGGCTTATTCCATTTTATAAACTGCTTTGTACAATTATTTATTTCGATAAAATCGAATATGCGCTCATCAGCTGCAATTCCCGGAAGAAAGACAATATGTTTCAATAAAAAAATTTATAATGTAGTAGCGAAAAATTATTCGCCACTACAACTTTCAGATTGTTAATGTAAATTATTCAGCAGCTCTGGACGGTATTCAAAATGCATCGTGTCATAATGATACCATTTGCCACCCCAAATGAATCCATACTTCTCAAAGATATTAACAATTTCGATCGGGATCTTATTTTTATATTTTACATTCTTTTCCCATTCCCAGTAATTTGAGTAATCCGTGTTAATATCTATCGCAATCCCAAAGCTGTGCATGCTTAATCGATTCGTATTCTTTATTACTCTCCAGTAAAAAGTACCTGCTGTTCTTGTAACATATTTTTTTAGGTCTTCAGGAAGATTATCAAGTTCTTCAGAGACTTTCTCAAGCTGCTTATTCACTCCATTTACAGAGGTAATATAAACTGTTCCGTTCACACTTTTTGGCATCCATTTCACCGGTACTAAATTCGCTTCAACTTCTCTCGCAGAATTGCCATACATTTTTAAAAAGAATGGCTCGTATCTGATCCTTCCCGGTTCAAAATTTAAAGGTGGAGGTGAATCCCAGTCTGCTCCCATTGTATAATCCTGTGCCATCATGTCTTCAAGATCTGGATCATTTAAAAGATCGTTAAAAGTTTTTCCTGCTCCGTCTTCATATTGCATTACCGTTCCGTCTTTCCAGATCAGCTCGTTATCAGTTCCAGATTTTAAATAATCAGGATAAGCATTAACTAATTTTTGAAGCTTAGGCGGGACATCTCTTTTAATTTGAAAATTTGAATTCAGATCAAAGCCAGTCAAACAAAATGAGATCGCAGTAATTATAAGCAGTAATAAATATTTTTTATTCATGTTATCGTTTGATTTTTTTACTCAGCTATATATTCTGGCACCCAATCCCCAGATTGAGTGTCTCAGCAGTTATTCATAAAGCTTTACATACTCTCCGGATATCTCAGCAGCAACTTTTGCATTATGGAAAACCAGCTCACGATTTGCAGCAAGGCTCTTACCTCCTGTTATTTCTTTAATCTCTTTCAGCAAAAAAGGCGTAATTTCTTTTCCTTTAATTTTATTTTCATCCGCTTTCCTTAAAGCCGCTTCAATTGCTGTATCGATTTCAGTTTTATTATATGAATATTTTTCAGGGATCGGGTTTGATATTAAAACTCCGGAATTCATTCCCAGTTCCCAATGTGCTTTTAAGAATGAAGCCGTCTCTTTGGCATTCACAAATTCACGATCAACCTTAAAGCCGCTTTCCCTTGTATAAAAAGCCGGAAACTCATTTGATCGGTATCCTACTACAGGCACACCCAAAGTTTCCAGATATTCAAGTGTTGCTTTTATATCGAGTATAGATTTTATCCCGGCAGATATCACTGCAACTTCCGTCTTTCCAAGCTCAGTTAGGTCAGCAGAAATATCAAAGCTTTCACCCGCACCTCTGTGCACACCGCCAATACCGCCAGTTGCAAAAAATCTTATTCCCGCTAATGCTGCGCATATCATCGTTCCGGAAACCGTAGTTGCTGCATTCAGCTTTCCTGAAACAACATATGCTATATCGCGTCTGCTCGCTTTTAGAATTTCACCTGCATTCTTCTTAGTATTTGCAAGCATTTCAAGCTCATCTGAAGAGAGCCCTATCTTGATCACCCCATTTAAAATTGCTATCGTTGCCGGTATCGCTCCATTATCCCTGATCATTTTTTCTATTTCGATAGCTGTTTCAAGATTTTCCGGATACGGCATTCCGTGAGCAATAATCGTTGACTCCAGCGCTACAACTGCTCCGTTCGCGTTTAGTGAAGCCTGTATCTCCTCTGAAATGCTGATATAATTTTCGTAACTGATCTTACAATCCCTCCTCTAAAAGCTTATGCATATGTATCACTCCCACAGGAATATTTTTCTTCTCAGCGATTATAAGCTGAGTTATCTTGTTTTTTTCCATAAGCTCAAGCGCAGTTCTTGCAAGAACTCCGGGCTTTATTGTTTTTGGTTCTTTATTCATAATATCTTTCGCAGCCACTTTTGAAATATCTTTAATATCTTTTTCAAGCAGCCGCCTTATGTCTCCGTCAGTTATAAATCCTTTCAGCTTATTTCCTTTGAGCACAATTGCGCAGCCAAGCCTGCCTGAGGAAATTTCATAAATAACATCTTTTATGCCTGCGCTTTCATTAACAAATGGAAAAGTATCTGAAAGCAAGTCTCCGACTTTCAGCAAAAGCTTTTTTCCCAGCATTCCGCCGGGATGTCTCATTGCAAAATCTTCTTTTGTGAAATCTTTAGCCTTTAAAAGTGTTACTGCAATTGCATCACCTAGCACAAGTGCAATAGTTGTTGATGAAGTTGGTGCCAGGTCGTGCGGACATGCTTCTTTTATCACAGATGCATCAAGAACTATATCTGCGAACTTTGAAAGTCCTGATCCCGTGTTTCCTGATATTGCAATAATTTTTACTTTCAGCTCTTTAAATATAGGGACAAGCTTTTTCAGCTCTTCTGTATCTCCGCTCTTGGAGATCATTATCACAATATCTTCCATCCTCACCATGCCGAGATCTCCATGGAGGCTGTCAGCTGAGTGTAAAAATATCGAATATGTTCCGGTTGAATTAAATGTTGAAACTATCTTCTGAGCTATGATGGCAGACTTGCCGATTCCGGTTACGATTATCTTTCCTTTGCATTCAAGTATCAGGTTTATTGTCTTTACAAAATTATCCTTGAATACCTTTTCACGGAATCTGCTTCCGAGCCTTGCGATCTCATCAGCTTCAGTTTTAATTACATCTAATGCATTTTTTAATATCGATGCAGAATTATTTTGCGCTCCGGCTTTTGCCATTAATGAGTTAATATCAATTTGAAAAATCGTTTAGTAATTTAAAGTAAAATAACATTTATAATATTGAAAAAAGGTGATGAAATACCGGTTGAAGGCGTTGAAATAAGCACTGAAGGCAAAGGCATTGCAAAAACTGAAGAAGGCTTTGTTATATTTGTTGAAGGTCTTTTACCGGGAGATAAGGGCATCGCAAAGATCCATAAGAAAAAATCAAATTATGCTGAAGCAAAATTAATAAAGCTCGAGCAATCATCACCATTCAGAGTTGAGCCGCGCTGTCCTTACTTCGGGACATGCGGCGGATGCAAAAGGCAGGATCTTCAGTATGAAAAGCAGCTTGAATTCAAAAGAGATGTTGTGATGAATGCATTCAAGCGCATCGGTAAATTCGGCGAGCTTGATGTACCGCTTGCTATTGGAAGTGAAAATATATTTTTTTACCGAAACAAAATGGAATTCTCTTTTTCTGATGATAAGTGGATGATGACTGCCGACGCTGATAAAGAAAAAGAAAAATTCGCCGTCGGACTTCACATTCCAAAATTTCACTCAAAGATATTAGATATTGAAGTCTGCTATCTTCAGTCAGAGATCTCATATAAGATCCTGAACTTCAGCCGCGACTTTTTTAAGTCAAGAAACGCATCAGTTTATTCCACAAATACTCATTCAGGATTTTTAAGATTCTTAATTGTCAGGCAGGCAGCTAACACAAAAGACCTGATGATAAATCTGATCACCTATGACTATAATGAAACTTTGATGAAAGAATATTCCAATGAACTTTTGGAAAAATTTCCTGAAATTACAACGCTTCTTAATTCAACTTCTGAAAAAAAAGCGCAGATAGCAGTAGGAGATAGCGAGCATGTTCTGTCAGGCTCCGGCTATATGCATGAGAAACTCATAGACAAGGCGGGTAAGGAATTCACATTTAAAATTTCACCGCAATCTTTTTTTCAAACAAACACTTTACAGGCACAATTATTATATGATGTAACTGCGGAGTTTGGAGACTTCAAAAAAGATGATCGGGTTCTCGATCTTTACTGCGGTACAGGCTCTATCTCAATTTTTATTTCTGATAAAGTAGAATTTGTAAAAGGAGTTGAGCTTGTTGAAGACTCTATTTCCAACGCGATCGAAAATGCAAAGTTGAATAACGCTTCGAATACTGAATTTGTTGTTGCTGATATTAAAGACTATATAGATCAGAACCGCAATAATATAGCCGGCAATTCTTCAGATTCAGCCAACCCGAATGTTCCGGAAAAACTTTTCAACAAAATAATTCTTGATCCTCCGCGTGCAGGTCTTCATCCTGATATCTGCGAACGTTTATCTGAAACAAATTTTGATGTTATCGTATATGTAAGCTGCAATCCGGTAACTCAGGCTCGTGATCTTGAGATCATCTGCAGTAAGGGAAATTACCGCATCGAAAAGCTGCAGCCGGTGGATATGTTCCCGCATACATATCATATTGAAAATGTAGTTAAGCTCATAAGCGCAAATTTAAAATAAAATTCCCAGAATATTCCCCCTCCTTATTTTCATAGGCTGTCGCGGAGCGGCGGAAGCTTTACCACTACACAAGGGGGTTAGGGGGAGGTTCTCCGGATATCGCTTCAGCTACCTTCATTTAAATTCATCATTTCCGCCCTTTGGTGCAGAACTATTTTTCTACAATCCGAACACCCACCATTTCTTTTCATGAACCTTATTTTAATTTTTTAAGTTAATCTTATCTGACACTATAAATTAAAAAACTAATAATGGAAAAACTTATTAAAATGGTTTCAGAAAAGGCGAGCATAACTGAAGATCAGGCAAAAATTGCAATTGAAACTGTAGCATCATTTGTAAAGGAAAAGCTACCTCCTGGCTTTGGCGGACAGATCGATAAATTTTTGAACAGCGATGCAGAATCCGGCGGCGGCATCATGGACCAGATCGGAAATATCTTCGGAAAATAATCAGTAGTTAATTTTATGGATTTAATTCCCCCTCATTGGAAGGCTGTCGCGGATCGGAAGCTTTACCACCTCTGAAGGGGGCTGGGGGGAGGTTGATAATAACACCCTGGGTGTTGCGACTGCGTCAAAAAATCCCCTACTCTTATTTAAAGGACAGTTGCAGCGCAACGGAAGCTTTACAACTTCTAAAGGGGCAGGTTATGCTTCTCTCACTTAAAAACTACACTTTCTATCATCTTATAATATTCATCTTCATGCACTTTAAAATTCTCCTCGTAATCCGAAAATATGAACTGTACAGGTTGCTTCCCTGCACCCAGAACTATTGATAGTAATTTTAGTTTATGATTATCTTTTGTTACGCGAATATCTCTGTATATAGCCATTTTCGTACTGTCATAATAAGATTCATTTACATTCAGTCCCTCAAACTTTCCATTGGAATATTTCTTTTCAAAAGTGCTGAACAAATTATTTTCTATCTTCATATTTTCAGTCATGCTTTTGAAGCTTTCATTATTATTTAAAAGCTTTATTGCAATATGAGGCATTGTTATCTGGTCATTTAACTTATATGACAAAATATTATCGATAATGACAGGTGCTCCAAGTTTTTTAATTAATTCCACCTGGCTTGCTTTAACTGAATCATTCTGCATTATCACAAACTCTTTAGGGATCTCAAAAGCAAAAAATCCTGACGGACT
>JBBRMY010000143.1:0-6299 GCA_038230595.1 Ignavibacteria bacterium | reverse complement strand
TATAATGTAAACGAATATTCAAGCTGGTACAGAATTGATTCTATAGAGGGATTCTGGAATTCAGGAAGCGAGCATGAAGCAAATTTAGGACATAAGATAAGATTAAAAGAAGGATACTTCCCTGTTCCTCCATCTGATTCAACAAATGATATCAGAAATAAAATGGTTGAGAATCTTTTAGCTGCAGGAATTGATGTTGAAACACAGCATCATGAAGTCGCAACAGCAGGACAGGCTGAAATAGATTTTAAATATTGCCCAATGCTTGACTGCGCAGATCAACTGCAAATGTTTAAATACATCGTTAAGAACACTGCAAAAGCAGAAGGCAAGACTGCTACATTTATGCCTAAGCCGATCTTCGGAGATAACGGAAGCGGTATGCATACTCACATTTCATTATGGAAAGACAATCAGCCGCTTTTTGCAGGCGATAAATACGCGGGCATTAGCGAGATGGCATTACACTTTATAGGGGGATTAATAAAGCATGCTCCGGCATTGCTT
The DNA here is from genome assembly GCA_038230595.1 of Ignavibacteria bacterium. GTDB lineage: Bacteria > Bacteroidota > Ignavibacteria > Tepidaquicellales > Tepidaquicellaceae > JBBRMY01. The sequence continues at coordinate 5,792 of JBBRMY010000143.1, read as the reverse complement.
GCACTTACAAATCCTACAACAAATTCTTATAAGAGATTAGTACCGGGGTATGAAGCTCCTGTAAATCTTGTTTACTCTATGAGAAACAGAAGTGCAGCGATAAGAATACCAATGTACTCAGATTCACCGAAGGCAAAGAGAGTTGAATTCAGATGTCCGGATGGAACAGCAAATCCATACTTAGCATTTTCTGCATTACTTCTTGCAGGTCTCGACGGAATAATAAATAAAATAGATCCGGGTATGCCAATGGATAAAGATGTTTATCATTTAAGTCCTGAAGAGGCTGCAACTATAAAGCATGCTCCTGAATCACTTGAGATCGCACTCCAAAGCTTGAAGAATGACTGTGAATTCTTAAAAGTTGGAAATGTATTTACTCAGGAATTTATAGATACATGGATAACCTATAAAATGGAAAAGGAAGTGAAAGAAGTACAGCTTCGCCCGCATCCATATGAATTCCATTTGTATTACGAAGTGTAAGAAATAATATTTTCTGTTTTTAGTTAGACCCCGTCAGGTTGTACCTGGCGGGGTTTTTGTTTTTATTACTGAAAGTTATCCTGATAGTCGGATCTATCATAGTTATACCTGATTTATTCCTTTTATACCATAGTTACATATGGTATTTTATTAAATGGAAAGTGGAATTAAAGGTCGCGGTGCAGAGATAAATCCGAAGAACAGATTTGAAAAAATTCATCTGGAAATTCTTGATGACCATCTTCAGCACCTGGAAGAAACAGGAGAAGAAAGAATTTTGAAAACTGAATTTTTTAATGACCATTCCAAAACCATACTTTCAAAGAACGAGAGTCCTGACCTGGGATTTGATTACAGTATAAATCCATACAAAGGATGCGAGCATGGATGCATTTACTGCTATGCCAGACCAACGCATGAATATCTTGGATTCTCATCAGGTATAGATTTCGAAACAAAAATAATGATAAAAAGAAATGCGCCTGAATTATTAGAAAAAGAATTTCAATCAAAAAGCTGGAAGCCGCAGCTTGTTATTTTTTCCGGAAATACGGATTGCTATCAGCCTGTTGAAAGGAAGCTACAGCTTACCCGAAAATGTCTCGAAGTTTTTTTGAAGTATAAAAATCCGGTGGGTATGATCACAAAAAATGCACTGATTAAACGGGATTCAGATATTTTACAGGAGCTTGCAAAACAGGGATTAAGCGCAGTTACAATTTCTATTACGACATTGAACAAAGATATAAGAAGAGTTATGGAGCCGCGGACATCTATACCTCAGCAGAGATTGGATACTGTGAAATATTTATCTGATCTGGGAATTCCGGTAGGTGTGAATATAGGTCCGATCATTCCCGGATTAACAGATGAAGAAATTCCTGACCTGGTAAAAGCTGCTGCAGATAACGGAGCTTACACAACAAATACTATTCTGTTAAGGCTTCCGTGGCAGGTGAAAGAATTATTCTGCACGTGGGTCGAAACTCATTTCCCTGCGAGAAAAGAAAAGATACTAAACAGAATAAAAGATGTAAGAGGCGGCACACTTTACAATTCCAATTTTGGTGAAAGATTTAAAGGAGAAGGAAAATGGCCTGAACTGATCAAACAAATTCATGATCAGGCACGAAAAAAGAACGGACTGGGAATGAAAAAAATAAGCTTAAGGACCGACCTTTTTGATAGGGAGTTTTATCAGGGAAGATTGTTTTAGTTTATAAAAAGCTAATCAGGAAAGGTATAAATACTTATTGGAAAACTCCTTCACAAAGCTGTTGGTGGAAAAGCAACACCAACAGCGGCAAAATCTGATGGCTGTTGGGTGGAGAAGCAACACCAACAGCGGCATATTTGTTAATATATTTTTAACCCTTTGCTTCAATAACTACTGCAGTTCCGTATGCTAATACTTCAGTTACTCCTGCCATTACTTCATTTGCATCATACTTCATCGCAATGATGGCATTAGCACCAAGCTCTTCTGCATGCTTTATTAATCTTTCATATGCCTGAGCCCGCGAAGTTTCGCAAAGTTCTTCAAGCAGGCTGATATTTCCTCCGACAAGTGTCTGAAAGCCGGCGCCTATATTTCCGACAAAGCTTCTTGATCTTACTGTAATGCCTCTGACAACTCCTAAATTCTTTACTATCTTACAGCCTTCGAAATCAAATGCTGTTGTTACAAACCTGTTATCCATTTTCTAATTGCAGTTAAATTGATTAATGTAATGAATATATTCATTTTTTAAATACGAAATTATGTCATTAAAAGTTACTATTTATTCATTCAGCTATAAGAAATCAGGTATTCCGAAAGATGAATCCGGTAATGGCGGAGGATTTGTTTTTGACTGCCGATTCATAAATAATCCCGGCAGGATAGATGAATATAAAAGCATGACAGGATTACAGCAGCCCGTAATTGATTTTATACAAAAGCAGGAAGCAATGACTGTTTTCCTTAATAATGTTTTTGATATAACAGATCTCGCAATTGAGAATTATGTATCACGGGATTTTAAAAATCTTATGATATCATTCGGATGCACAGGCGGACAGCATAGATCAGTTTATTCAGCTGAATATTTAAAGAGACATATCAATGAAAAATATAAAAATGTAATAACTGAAGTGCATCACAACGACCTCGACGAAAATTTTCTTCCACGAAATCCATGAGACAGCTTGCTAGAATAGCAGCACCTGCTTTTTTTATTCTGGTGCTAATTTTATATAAGAATTTTACAAACAGTAAGATCCTGAATGTTGACAATTATCCTATATGGATGATAGACAAGGATGGCAGGCATACAAATCAGAGCTCAGGAATCTGTTATCTTGGAATTTCAAAGGCAAACGGTCTAAAACAATTTGCAGTAGCTGATGATGACGGGCACATCGAAAGGATAATGATCGATGAGAAGCAAAACCCGCCTGCACTTACAATTATTCCTGTAGTCTTTTCGGATACGGTACAAAGCTTTTTTAAGCAATTCAAGAAATTAGATCTGGAAGAGATCTCTTACAATAAAAAGTCCGAGAGACTTTATGTTTCAGTTGAAGGCTTTGGCCAGGACTGGAGAACACAGGATTTCAAAAATTATGAAGGCATTTTTGAAATGACGTACGATAAAGATTATTATAATTTTGATACAATTCTAACTGTAAAAAAGCTTCCATTCCCGGATACTTTGTTTACTTATACTAAGCCTAATTGTGCGTTCGAAGGATTTGCTGTAACAGATAATAACTTTTACATGGGACTGGAAAATATGCAGACACCGGTCGGTGCTTTCACTGACAGTACACTTATTTATGTCGTGAATAGAAAAAATCTGAATGATATACATACATTAAGACTGAAGCCATATAATATTGTTACCGTCTGCGGTCTTTATGCTAAGGACGATCTGAATATTTATGGCGTTGACAGGAATACCCGCAATATGTTCCATATTATTCTTGATACTGCATATAATATTCTGGATGTAAAAAAAATTGAAATGGATCTTCCGGTTCCTGCGCATCCCGATATTGACGGAGGCGTGACATTTCCTGTTGAATCTATAACAATGGATGAGAACGGCAGATTCTATTGCACTGAAGATCCCTGGGATGAATATTACAAGCCTACACCATTGGATAAGAAGAAACTTACAATTGAAGAGCTGACTCTATTCAAAAATTTTGTCCCCGTACTTTTTAAATTCCAATCAAGCTTTTAAAATATGTTAAGCTACAAAAAAGAATTATGGTTCAATACTTCTAAGCGAAGAGAACTGCTTAATATTACTCCCGAAATAGATTCAATTCTGAAGGAGAGCAAAATAAAAGAAGGTCTTCTGCTTTGCAATGCGATGCATATAACTGCGAGTGTTTTTATTAACGATGATGAATCAGGACTGCATAATGATATCGATAAATGGCTGGAAAAGCTTGCTCCAGAAAAACCTTATTCTCAATATCAGCATAACGGATTCGAAGATAATGCAGATGCTCATTTAAAAAGAACAATTATGGGAAGAGAAGTTGTTGTTGCTGTAACTAATGGAAAGCTTGATCTTGGTCCATGGGAACAAATATTTTATGGAGAGTTTGACGGGAAGAGAAAGAAACGGGTACTGGTTAAGATAATCGGAGAATAGGTTGTGATAGTTTAAAAGCGACCTGACAGGGAAAAAACCTGTCAGGTCATTTTTGTTTTTAATACTCAGTATACTTCACATCTTTTGGGGGATCGAAATTTGAATCACTGTAATTTATATTTTCTTCAAACTTTGTAGCAGTCATTGTTAATGCAGGGTTCTCAAGCTTAAGCGGAAATCTTTTATTATAGACATAACATTTGGTATCTTTTGCAATTTCGTATATCTCGCATGTCTTTCCCATTACTTCAGCTGTTCCTAAAGATTTTTTATCTTTTAAAAAATCCTCAAAGTGTCCGTAATCTAAATTAGTCTGTCCCGAATTGTCATTCTGCTTTTTATATTTAGAAGCGTCAGTTTTCATTCCCATTTTTTGTCCCATCACTTCTGTGATCATATAAACGAATGTTCCGTCACCATAGGTATTCGATACCATTTTTTTACCAATGACATCTCCATTCATTGTCTGCCGGAATTTACTATCCTTTACCCAGGTATCTATAGTGCCTGTCATAGTTTTTCCGCCCATATCATAAGCGATATGATAAGCTCCATTTCCACCGGTAGAAGTGGTTGTAGTAGAAGTAGATTCAGTTTTTTTGTCTTTGTCAGTTGTTGTTGATGTCGTGTCAGTTTTGTCTGACTTGCCGCAGGAGGATAAAACTAATGCTAAGAAAATTACTGAAAACAAATTGAAGAGAATTTTTTTCATGATAGTAGAATTAGGGTTGTTCTGAAATATATAGGTTGGAGATCAAATAAAAAAAGGGATTTTTAAGGGGGAGATTAAAAAAAAACGTTCCCACGCCGGAGCGTAGGAACGAGAAAAGATTTAGTGAAAAAAAACGTTCCGAAGCTGGAGCTTCGGAACGAGTGATTTTGTAGTCAGGGATCCCGGCTAGAAACTTGCCGGGAAAGAATTACGCCGCTTCGCGGAATATTGGGATCCCCGATAAAAATATTCGGGGACGACAGTTTAAATATTAATTCAGTTGAGCGTTTAGCTTTTGTGTTATTTGTCCTTTTGGAACTGCGCCAACGATCTGATCAACAACTTTTCCGTCTTTAAAAATAAGTAAAGTAGGAATACTTCTGATGCCGAATTTCATTGCGACTTCAGGATTATTATCGATATCCATCTTGCCGATCTTTATCTTGCCATCATACTCACTGACAAGCTCTTCTACCATTGGAGCAATTTGCTTACAAGGTCCGCACCATACTGCCCAAAAATCTACAAGTACAGGAGTAGTTGATTTAATTACTTCCTGATCAAAATTTGAATCTGTAACTTCTAATGCATGCATTATATTATGCCTTTCTTAAATTTTATGAAAAATGTTTTTGAATTAGTTTATTTTTAAATTATTCTCTCCGACAAGTAATTTCAAGTTTGAAATTAGTTCTGCATCGGGCTTAACTCTGAATGATTTAGACTTTAATATTTTTGAGTTACCATTGTTTATAATGTGAAAATAGACATTACAGTTCCCTGAGCTGCTTTCAAGAAACTTTTTTATCCCCAAAAGCTTTTCTGAATTAAACTCTTTTTCCATGATCCTCATTGTCAGATTGCATGCATATCTCTGCTGCATTGACTCTACCGGCATTATATCTTCAAGAGTTAATTTTATTTTGTCGCCGTTCTCTTCAGCTCTT
>JBBRMY010000142.1:0-6303 GCA_038230595.1 Ignavibacteria bacterium | reverse complement strand
GCAATAAAAGAACATTGGACCTTTTTTCAGGTCCATTTCATTTTCATGTCTTTTCACTATATCAAAACCAAGAACGTTTACATAAAAATCCACGGCATTATCATAATCATTTACCTGAAATGCTATGTGAGGGCTGAACTCAAATTCCATATTTTTGTAATTTAGTTTTTATTTTAAAAGTATATGTTATACTGATTTAATTCTTAAGTCTATTTTTCAGTTCCAATTGAATAATTAAAATCTGTTAAGATGCGATGTTCGCGTCTCATGCTTTACGATTTAAAATATTCCTTTAATCTCTCTACGGTTTTTTTGCCACCCAGTTTCGCAAGATCCTCTTCATTGTTATTCAGCATTTCTTTTATTCTCTCGACAGAGCCAATTTCTTTTAATAACTTTCCTGCAGTTTTTTTCCCGATACCTTCTATATTCAGAAGTTCACTCGTAAAAGTTCTTTTGCTTCGCAGTGTCCTGTGATATGTAACAGCAAATCTGTGCGCTTCATCTCTGACTCTTTGCAGCAGCTTTAATCCGCTGGAAGTTTTGGGAATATTATGAGGGTCGCTTTGCCCGGGAAAATAAACTTCTTCGAGCCGTTTGGCTAATCCGATAAGTTGAATATCAGTCATGTTAAGATCTTCAAGTACTTTAACTGCGCTTGATAGCTGGCCTTTCCCGCCGTCGATGATTACAAGGTCAGGCTTAGGCAGAATTTTGTTATTTTCAACTGCATCTTCTTTGCTGACCTCTTCGTTCTGATCCTCCTCCTTTTTTGTAACCAGTCTTTCTTCAGCCATCCTTGAAAATCTTCTGTAAATAACTTCGCGCATCGACATAAAATCATCAGGCTCGCCAACTTCATTCAAAGCTGTTTTTATTTTATATTTTCTATAAGCATTCTTGAGTGGCTTGCCATCGAAAAATGTTACCTGTGATGCAACTGTATCTGTACCCTGTATATGTGAAATATCATAACATTCTATTCTTCTAGGCAGAACTCCCAAACGGAGGTCTCTTTTTAAAGCATCAACGGAAGGCGGTATGAATTCCTTTTTTGTCCGGTTCAGGAGAAGCTCATCCAATAATAAACGAGCATTTTTTTTTACAAGAAAGACAAGCTTGTACTTTTCACCGATCTTTGGAACAACTATATCCACTTTCGCTTTGCGCTTTCCCGTCAGCCATGTCTTTATTGTTTCTTCATCTTCCAGTTCAAACTGTAAATGAATTTCTTCCGGGACAAAATCAGTTTTCAGGTAGTAGGAAGTAATAAAATTCTCAGTTATCTCGGCATCACTTTTTTCAAGTACATTATTCAGATAAAAATGACTTCGTCCTATAACTTTTCCGTCGCGGATCTTAAGTATCATTCCTACTCCATCATTATCTTCTCTTTCAAAAGCAAAAATGTCTTTGTCTATCATTTCTTCGTCAACCATTTTTTGCTTCGAGTTATAGACTTCAACTGCGTCCATTCTGTCTCTTAGTCGTGCTGCTTTTTCAAACAATAATTCAGAGGAATAAAAATTCATCTGAGACTTCATGTCTTTGATCAGTGTTGCAGTCTTTCCATTAAGCATCTTTTCAACCTGATCTATCATTTCGCTGTAATCATCTTTCGAAACGTGAGCTTCGCATGGACCTTCGCATTTATGAATATGAAAATCGAGACATACCTTGAATTTTCCTGCAGAGATGCTTTCCTCTGTAAGATTAAGCCTGCAGGATCTTATTTTGAAAATATCGCGGATGGTCTTCAGAGCGCTCCGCATATTTTTTACATCTGTATAGGGACCGAAATATTTTGAGCCATCCGACCTTCTTTTGCGCGTAGGAAATACCTGCGGAAAAGGCTCATTAGTAATTACAATGTAGGGATATGACTTATCGTCTTTTAAATTGACATTATATTTTGGCTTCAGCTCTTTAATGAGATTTAGCTCAAGGATCAGAGCTTCAATTTCGGAGTCAGTGGAAATAATTTCCAGATCTCTTATTTTTGAGATCATGATATTCAGTCGGGAAGATGAGTTAGGACGGGTTTGAAAGTATTGTCTTACTCTGTTCTTTAAAACTTTTGCCTTTCCGACATATAATAATTTTCCGTTTGCATCCTTGAACTGGTAAACACCCGGAGTACCCGGCAGATTTGCAAGCTTGTCTTTTAATTCTACAGGGATCTCCGGTGAAGTTTCTAATTCATGTTCACTTGAAATTTGACCGGAAGAAATAGATGAGTCTTTCAGATCCTTTTTTACTGGGTCTTCTTCCTTATCGTTATCTTTTTTTTCTATGTTCTCTTCTTCTGTCAATTTATAAAATTATAAAACGATTTCATATATTACCATACATGCTTTTTTGCCGATGTTATCCAATACCTTAAATCTAAAGAAAGTTAATAATTACAATTGTGGCGGGAAAAGCTTCGTTTGAGGCTCTTTAAAAAGCGGGCGGTTTATCAAATGCTTTGTCGAAATTACTTTTCCGGAAGGATCATTGACTTCAAGTACAAAACTATCTTCATCAAACGTTAAAGAAGAAAATTTCTCCACTAAAGTGTTAGTCCCGGGCTGAAGTGAATAACTTTGCTTGCTCGTTTTAATAACATTTCCACTGTTAGTTCTGAATGTATATGTCAGCTCTTTGGATAAGGACTCACCTGAGGAATTATACACCTCCATGAAAATAAAATAATTTTTTGTTCTGCCTACATCATTTATTATCATTGGAGTTATCGATGCCTTTCCTTCGCTATCCTTTAAATAATTTTTCAGCAAAAGCATATCGCTTGCATAAATTTCCTTGCCTGAATTGTTCTCCGCTTCAATATTATACTGTGAAGAATATTTCATCTGAGTATTAAGGTCAGTAACCGTAATATTCAGAATATATTTACCTGTTGGAAGTTCATAATTTTTCACAAGTATTTTTGAACCGGCCTTGAAAATTTTTGAATTATACTTCTCATTTATTTTTATCTCCTTCGCTTCATTTGTAATAATCGAATCTAATCTTGTCTTCAGAATAATTTCATACTGAATATTTGCTGAATAAATATCTCCGGCTTCTTTTGATTCACTATCTTTTAAGAACTGCAGTTCGTGATAAGGAATACTGATATACAGATCAAGTCTTGCATCGGAATTATTTTTGTTATAAAAAATAACCGGATCAGCTATGAACATCTGGGGTAGAAATAGATGCTGCGGCCGGGGAGAATTAGGTCCCGGAGAAAATTGCGCAAATGCTCCCGAAGTAGCTGCAAAAACCAAACAAACAATAATATATCTTCTAATAATTATCATATCATTTTTACTCTCATATTTACAAATTGTTCTGAAAAGTTTTTTATTTGCCGCCGTTGGTGTTTTAGTTTCGATTCATCGAAACGGCACCAACGGCCATCAGAACTGATTTTAAATCAATTACCGATCACAGTATTTTGCGCCTTTGCGAGCTTTGCGTGAAAAAGATTATGCCATCTCTCCAAATAGATCAAACTCCTCAAAATCATTGATCTTTACATCATAAAAATTACCCGGTCTTACATCCTTCATATTCATCACCATTTCTGCAGGAGTTATAAGACCCGGATGTTTTTGAAAAGTTTGCGACGGAATTTCATGCTCGCCATTAAATCCAACTTCGTTAGGATCAATATCAGAAGGTATCGAAATATAAACTTCCTGGTCTATCTCTGGTGCATCCTTGTATGTTCTTCCTACAAATTGTCCTTGAGGAGTTCCGTTATCTTCATGCCTGTCGATCAGAACTTTAAAAGTTTTACCGACCGATTCGCGATTCGATTCGATTGAATTTTCTCTCTGTGCATCAAGAAGCAATTTTTGTCTGTGAAGCTTTTCCTTGTATGGAATTCTGTCCGGTAATAATTTTGCATGCGTATCATCTTCATGTGAATATGTAAAAACTCCGAGCCTGTCGAATTTATATTCTTTAACCAATGTCAGCATTTCTTCAAAATCTTTTTCAGTTTCATCAGGGTAACCGGTGATGAGAGTTGTTCTCATTGCGATTCCCGGGATTTCCTTTCTTATTGTTTCAAGAAGATTCATTGTTGTCTTCTTCGTAATCCCTCGTCTCATTGACTTCAATACATTGTCCGAAATATGCTGAATAGGCATATCAAGATATTTGCACATCGACTCATTGTTCTTTATTGTATCGATAAGGTCAACAGGGAACCTCGATGGATATGCATACATAAGTCGTATCCATTCAAACCCTTTTATCTTTGTAAGTTCACCAAGGAGAACAGATATATCCCTCTTATTTGTCATGTCAAAACCCCAATAAGTTGTGTCCTGACCTATGACAATCAGTTCTTTTACTCCTTTTGAAGCAAGTGATTGTGCCTCCATCAGAATCTGCTCCATCGGCTTCGAAACATGCTTGCCGCGCATTATTGGTATTGCGCAAAATGAACATGGATTGTTGCAGCCTTCTGAAATTTTCAGATAAGAAAAGTGCGAAGGAGTTGTTAGAATTCTTTCACCAAGCAGATCTAACTTATAATTTACACCGAACTCATTAAGAATATCAATTACAGTTTTCTTTTTGTCAGTTGCACCGAAATACTTGTCAACTTCGGGGATTTCTTTTTCAAGCTCATCTTTGTATCGGTCAGAAAGACATCCTGCTACAAAAACATTTTTCAGCTTTCGCTCTTTTTTCAGTTTAACTGCGCGGATTATAGTGTCAATGGATTCCTGCTTAGCCGACTCAATAAAGCCGCAAGTATTTATCAGTACACTATCAGCATCTTTTTCATTTTCAACAAGCTGAATATCGCCTGCAGAAAGCTGGCTCATTATAAATTCTGAATCCACCAGGTTTTTAGAGCATCCAAGTGTAATTATCTTAACTCTGTCTTTTTTTATTTTCAAACTTTACGGTTTTATTACTAAATTGATCTAAGTCTTAAAATACCCATTTCTCCTATGAATAAGAATTCACTATTCTCTCCATACGGACCCCCCTATTGCGATGTCGGTTTTTGTCCGATTTATCGGAAAGCCACTAAAAAGAAGACCTTATTTCAACCATTTCGCCGCCGTTGGTGTTTAAGTTCTGAGATATCGGAACTTCACCAACGGCCAAATTAAGGAAACCTTAATTCAGGTGCAAATGCAGTAACAAGGTTTATTTAAAACTATTCCCGCGGCGGACACACAGGTCTGCCCCTACAAAACATTGCATTTCTCTGTTTTTCTACCCTTCTAAATTGATATTCATACGATTAACTTGTAATTTATTAGTTAATTTTTGCCGAATTTGAATACTAAATGAGCCAAAACTCACTCCCTGAGCTGCAGCAAAAATCCCGTAAAGACGACAACAAGCTGATCGATGATGCACTGGCAGGTAACCAGCCATCCTATGAAAAACTGATGAAGAAATATTATCAGCTTATTTATAACCTTGTCTATAAAATGATCTCGAAAAAGGAAGATGTTGAGGACCTTACTCAGGAAGCATTTATAAAGGCATTCAATTCACTGAAAAATTTCGACAGGCAGTATGCTTTTTCTACTTGGCTTTTTAAGATAGCAACTAACAATGCTATTGATTATTTAAGAAAGAAAAAACTTCATACTTTTTCTATAGATCGTGAAATAGAATCTGAGGATAGTGATTTTATGTTTGAGATACCTGATCATGAGCACAAGCCCGATACAAAAATGATGGATGATGAGCGCAGAAAAATTCTTGAGGAGGCGATAGAGTCACTTCCTCCTAAATATAAAGAAGTAATTGTTCTCAGGCATAAGCAGGAAAAGGAATACGAAGAAATTGCAGCCGAGCTTAAGCTCCCCCTCGGAACCATCAAAGCACACATCTTTCGAGGCCGCGAGCTCCTCAATAAATACCTGAAAGATAAGATCGGGAATTACTAGTTGATACTGTGGGTAGAGACGCACTGCGTGCGTCTGCTTTGTTTTCCTGAGTCGCGAGCATCGCGACTCTACATTTTACAAACCTTATCCGAAGTACGCGTATCGTAACATTCAGAAAAAATCGACCTGACAGGGAAAAACAACCTGTCAGGTCAAAATAGTTTTCGCATAAAATCTTATGAACCCAGGCACACCTTTAATGCAACAATACAGAAAGATAAAGGATAAATATCCTGACACTCTCTTGTTGTTCCGTATGGGTGATTTTTTCGAAACATTCGAGCAGGATGCTATCACTGCTTCTAAGATCCTTGGCATCACTCTTACAAAGCGTTCTAACGGTTCTGCCTCGGAAGTACCGCTTGCAGGATTTCCTCACCACTCACTG
>JBBRMY010000141.1:0-6339 GCA_038230595.1 Ignavibacteria bacterium | reverse complement strand
TTTAAATCAATTTACAGGAGGATTTGTAATTTTTGTAACCCCTTCATCTGCAACCAATTTTATTATAAGCGGAACAGGTCTTGCAGTTCCAATGATAACCTTAAACGGTGCTGATAAAATATATATAGAAGGATCATTTGCCGGTTCAGGTCAGTACTTAATTTTTCAGAATTATAATGCTGTTTCAGCTAATACAACTCCTTGCCTTCAGCTTCAGGAAGATGTAAGAGGAATTGCAGTCAGAAATTGTATTTTCAGAAGTAATGCTAGTGTTCTTACAAACTCCTCAATCAGGCTTGGAAGTACAACAGGACCATTAGGGAATGACAGTTTGTATATTAATAATAACAGGTTTGAAGGAATTAATAGTGAAAGATATTCAACAGCAATATATAACTCATCTATTTTGACACTTGCACAGAGAAACAGCGCAATTGTGATCACAAAAAATACTTTCACAAAATTCAGATCTACTTCTACCGCACTTGTTGACTTATCTACTGCAGGTACGGGCGACAGCATTGCTGTGGATTCAAATTATTTTTACAATGATACAGTTCATACTGTTGCTTGTAACTTGATTAATTTCAACAGCAGCACAAGTGTTTATAATTCTTTCAGCTTTAACAGCATTGGCGGGTCCGCAGCTAACAGATCTGGTGCTCCATTTTATAATGCTAACGGAACAACACTTAATGCAATAAGAGTTACGACAAGCTCAGCTTCATTGTCAACAATCCGTGGGAATATGATCTCAAACATCTCAGGTAACGATGCAGTTACAACTAATATCATTAACGGCATTGTCGCGGTAGGACGTCTTGAAATACTTTCAAATATCATTGGTGGAAATGCTAATCCGTGGGACACCGTTCACTGTACTTATGATAACGGTCTAATCACAATTTCAGGAGGTCTTACAGATACTATAAACTGTTATAACAATACAATTTCGAATGTAACATACTACAGAAAGAAAAACGACAGACTTTGTGGAATTTTGATAAGTGGTGGTTTTAGAGTTAATGTATTCAATAATACAGTTTCTAATTTTGCCGGAAATAATGCAGTTGTTAGTACTTCTTTTAATATGTTTGGGATCCGAACTGCTTCAGGTACAGCCAATAACATCACAAACATAAACAATAATACAATTTTCAATTTCAATAATTTTTCAGATTCAGTTGTAGCTGCCGCATATGCGGCAATTGAGATAGTTTCTTCGGGAGCTACTACTACGTGTAATGTTTATAATAATAGAATATATGACCTGAGAACTACGAATACTAATACAGGTGTAAATGCTATGACAATCTATGGGATTCAGGATGCTTCGACTACATGTCAGGTAAATATTTATAACAATGCGATTTCCATGCAGACATCCAGCGGGAATGAAGCCAGCTTAAAAGGGATTGGATGTACTGGTGCAAATACAACTGTTGTTCATAATTTGAATTATAATTCAGTTTACATTGCAGGAAATGCTTCTGCACTTGCAACATCAGTTTCTTATGCGTTTTTTAGATCTTCAACAGGTCTTGAAGTATTAAGAAATAATATTTTCTGCACAAATCGTGGCAATCAAAGTTCATATGCAATTGGAGTTCAAAATTCATTAAACTGGGTTGATACGACTTCGAACTATAATTTATTTGTGGCTCTATCATCTGCAAGCATTGGAACTTTTAATACAGTAAATACTCCACTTGATTTTGCAACGTTTAAAACTAATTCACTTGGTGATAAATATTCATTAGGCGACAATACAACAAATATTGTACCTTCAAATTTATGGACAAGTTTAGCTAATGCCGGATTATTTTCAAATCCGTTCCAGGTTGAGGACTGGTATATTTATGGGCAAGGTACTCCAATAACATATCCTGCGATCAATTCGGACTTCAATGCTACATTTAGATCTACAACAATAGCAATAGGACCAACAACAATTGGATGCTCTGAAAGTTCATTACCAGTTTCAGGACCACCTACTATTACTAATACTATTACAGGTTTTGGTGTTTATAACTTTCTGTTTGCAGGAAAACCAATAGCAAATATTCAAATTAATCCGCCAACTGCCGGATTCAATTTTGATATTTCATTGAAGCATTTCGGAGGTAAAACTCCTCCGGGCGCATTTGCTCCGCAACAATTTTCTTTGATGTATGATTCAATCTATGTATCTACAGGAACACCTACTACAATTAATTATGATATCAGTTTATTTGAATATCCAAACCAAACTTATAATATTGCAAACACGGCAAATACAAGAATTGCAAAAAGCTCAAACCAGGGAGTTAGCTGGACTCCTCTTCTTAGCGGATTATTTTTCGGAGGAACACCTGGTTATGGTTATGCAAGTGGTTTAAATTCATTTTCCATTTTTACTTTGACTTCAACCGATGCACCATTGCCTGTTGAACTTTCATCATTCAGTTCTTCGGTGAATAGAAATACTGTTACTCTAAACTGGTCAACAGTTTCTGAGCTTAACAATGCAGGGTTTGATATTGAAAGGAAGCCTGTTGAGAATTCTTCATGGGCAAAAGTTGGATTTGTTGCAGGAAGAGGTACATCTACTGTAGCTACACCTTATAAGTTCTCTGAAAATATTGCAGGGAAAGGAAAATATAATTACAGATTAAAACAGATAGACAATAATGGAAATTTCAAATATTATGATCTGTCGAATTTAGTTGAAGTTGGTATTCCAAATGCTTTCAGCTTATCACAGAATTATCCTAATCCTTTCAATCCGACTACAAAGATCGATTTTCAATTGCCGGTCGATTCAAAAGTTACATTAGTTCTTTTTGATATTTCAGGAAGAGAGATCATGACTTTGTTGAATGGTGATTTCAGAGAGTCTGGATATTATACTCAGCAGATCAATGCCTCTGCGCTTTCATCAGGTACATATTTCTACAGATTATCTGTTGAGAACGGAAGCAATAATTTCACTCAAACTAAGAAAATGATGCTGGTGAAATAATTCTCGAAGAGTCTTCCCCGAATGCTTTTATCGGGGATCACTTTTTTTCGCGAAGCGAATAAGATTTGCAATTTCTCTCGTTCCGATGCTCTAGCTTCGGAACTATCAATTAAAAGCTCTGTGATCTTTCACAGAGCTTTTTTTTATTCTATGCCACCTTTCCAAAAACACCATTATTTCAATATTCAATTAAACAAAAATTAACCCTATTTTTATCTACTACTAACTTTTACTTTTTTTATCACCGGAAAACAAATAAAATTAAATGCTTAAAAATCTTTTACTTTCATCAATACTATTGATCTTTTCTGTTAATGTTTCAGTTAGCCAGTCATTAAAATTAAAAAAAAATGATCTTAAAAAATTAGCATCTATAATGGCAGGAAGCTATTCCAGTGAAAAACAGTCAATTGAAGATTCATCCTTCTTTGATATCAGATTAAGAATGACTCCTATTCTGAAAAATAGCAAGGACGGATACTGGCTTTATGTAGAGCAGGCAGTGTCATCCTCTCAAGATAAGCCTTACAGGCAGCGAGTATATCATTTATATCAGCAGGATGATACAACTATTATCAGCAAAGTTTATGAACTTAAGAATCCTTCACAGTATATCGGAGGCTGGAAAGATAAAAGTTTGCTATCTTCTATAGTTCCCGATTCCCTGATTGACAGGCAAGGATGCGGAATTTATCTTCATAAAATTTCAAAGAATATCTATTCAGGTTCTACTCCTGGAAAAGAATGCCTTAGTTCTTTAAGAGGTGCACAATATGCAACTTCAGAAGTAACCATTTATACTCAAAAACTAGTAAGTTGGGACAGAGGCTGGGATAAAGATAACAAACAAATGTGGGGTGCAGAAAAAGGTGGCTACACTTTTCTGAAAATGAAAAAGCGATCAGGGAAAAGAATTTCTGGCTAATTAAGTTTTTATAATTCTTGTTACAGAGTTTTCCTTACATGCGAAGGCAAAGGACAAGCTTCCCGTTTCTTAAGGGAATATTTTTCTCGGAAACATTTGTTTCCTAACCCTTATTTAAAAAGCGCTACTCTTGAAATCCTGTTTACGACGCTCCTGCGCTTTTTTATTGTATTCTACTCCTTTTTATATTTAATATCTCCTCTGAAAAATCAATATTAACAAAACCCAATTACTTCCGTATAAATAATAAATTCCTCTTTGAAAACCCGTAATTTCTTTAATAATATATTTGAGCTTTACTCTTCTGATCTGAACTCATCTGAGTTTGAGAAGCTTCTTAATAAGGATCTTCCTTTCCTTTACAAATTCTACACAAAAGATCTTGAAAAACCTGGAGGTGATAATAGACATGATCTTAGGACAATTTTAAGATTTCTTAAGAATGTTACTTTTGCACTTTTAAAAAAGCTATCGGGTATCAGAAGGCTCCTGTTTACTTTTGCAATTTTCATTTTTTCGATCGGTATGATGGCAGGTGGGAAAGATATAGCCGTTTCAGGGTTTATTCTGTTGGTAATTTTATTTTTCATGGAAGTAGCTGATAAGCTTATAGCAAAAAATGATATGGAAGTTGCCAGGGAAGTTCAGGCAGGATTTATTCCTGCTTCCTCTCCCGATAATAAAGATTTTGATATAGCCTGCCATTCTGACTCAGCTCAGGAAGTCGGAGGTGATTTTATCGACTTCATTGAAAATGAAGACTCACTTAAAGTTTATATAGGTGACATTTCAGGCAAAGGAATTGCTGCAGCTCTTTACATGATTCATGTTAATGCAATTCTCCGGCATTTATCTGTTAAAGAAAATTCACTTATTCAGATTGCCGGTGGCCTTAATAAAGATCTTGTTGCAAATTTTAAAAAGGGAGTCTATCTCACTCTCAATCTCCTTGAAATAAAAAATAATTCTCAGGGAAATTCTATCGAGCTCATCCGAGCAGGTCACATTCCATTCCTCTTATTTATAAATGAAACAAAAGAGCTATTAGAAATAAGTCCTAAAGGATCGGGAATTGGATTATTCTCTGAAGAGCTTTTCGGAAAAAATATAGAGAGTACCAATATCGAAATGAAGTTAAATGACATTCTTATACTTTATACAGATGGACTCACTGAAACTATGAATTCAGCTAAAAACGAATATGGGATTGAAAGATTAAGAAAGATTGTGCTTCAGTATAGTGCATACGACCCTGCAGGATTGAAAAATGAAATACTCAAAGATATTGCCGATTTCAGGAAAGATGAGTCAATTCATGACGACATCAGCCTAATAATTCTGAAAAAGAAATAGACTGTCGCGAAAGCAGCGGAAGCTCTCAGCCATTAAAGTGGAGTCTATTCAACACTTCTATGAATTTTAATGCTTATGATCACTCCTTCAAATAAGAAATGGTACCTTACTTTCTCCATTCTAAATACAATATTTTGTTTAATTCTTTTGCTTGCTTCAGCAGGAGTTATTATGGGTTCATTTATGGCTAATGATTCAGGCAGAATGTCTGAAAATTATCATATGTACCTCATAGCTGTTTCATTCGGATTTCCACTCGTAATAATTCTTTCAGCTGTATTATTCTGGATATTTTTTATTAAAAACTTGTCACAATGGTGGTTTGTATTCACTATAATCCCATATATTTATTGCCTTCTTTTATATTTATCAATTACATTTGGATATTCATACTTTACAAATTAATTTATTATACTGAATGAAAAAATATCCTGTTGTATTCACTCTCATAACTCTTTTCATTTTAATAGTTTCGGGTTTCCTGGCAAACGATAAATTCACCTGGCTTCTGGAAACTTTTCCGGTTATGCTCGGTCTTCCAATATTATTTTTTACTTATAAAAAATTCCCCTTAACAAATTTACTTTACGTATTATTATTAATTCATATTCTCATTCTTTCAGTGGGAGGGATCTATACTTATGCAAAAGTTCCGCTTGGATTCTGGATGCAGGACTTGTTCCATTTTCAAAGGAATAATTATGATAAGATAGGACATTTTGCCCAAGGTTTTGTACCTGCAATTTTAGCACGGGAACTGCTCTTAAGAACTTCCCCATTGAAACCTGGAAAGTGGCTTGCATACATTGTAGTATCGATCTGCCTGGCATTCAGTGCTTTCTATGAGTTGATAGAATGGTGGACAGCATTGTCACAAGGTTCAGATGCTGATGCCTTTCTTGGAACTCAGGGA
This sequence comes from Ignavibacteria bacterium, assembly GCA_038230595.1. GTDB lineage: Bacteria > Bacteroidota > Ignavibacteria > Tepidaquicellales > Tepidaquicellaceae > JBBRMY01. The sequence goes on along the minus strand of JBBRMY010000141.1, from coordinate 147 downwards.
GATATCTGGGATACTCAATCTGATATGCTTTTTGCATTAATAGGAGCAGTTACAGCATTATTTCTTTTATCTAAATATCATAATAAGCTTCTTAAAAAGTATAGGTGCATAAATTAATACCTTAGCATCGCTGCTGTTGGTGTTTGA